>CALBVR010000397.1 GCA_937969565.1 uncultured Acidimicrobiales bacterium
AATGTGTTGGAGCCGCTCGACCGCGGTCTCATCATCGACGCGGACGAGTGCTTCGACCCGGCGATCCAGGTTGCGAGACATCAGATCGGCCGAGCCCATATAGATCGAAGGCTTGTCGGCGCCCTGCCCGTTTGCAAACCAGTAGAGGCGGGCATGCTCGAGATACCGGCCGATGATCGACCGCACCCGGATGTTCTCGGACAGTCCCGGCACGCCCGGACGCAGACCGCAGACGCCGCGCACGATGCAGTCGATCTGCACGCCGGCCTGCGACGCCTCGTAGAGCAATTGGATCGTGCGGGCATCGATGAGCGAGTTGGTCTTCAGGATGACGCGACCATTTTCGGACTGCATCTCCTGGCGAACCAGGTCCTCGAGACCGCTGCGTAGCGAGTCGGGGGCGACGAGGATGTCGGGGTACATGACGTCGTCCCCGTAGCCGGTGAGTGTGTTGAACAGCACCGCAACCTGATCGCCAAGCTGTTCGGAGGCGGTGAGCAAACCGAAGTCGCCGTAGATCTTGGCCGTGCCCTGGTTGTAGTTGCCGGTGCCGAAATGGCAGTAGCGCATCATGCGGCCTTCTTCGCGGCGCACGACCATGGTGAGCTTGGCGTGCACCTTGAGGCCGGCGAGGCCGTAGGTGACATGCACTCCGGCCTGCTCGAGCGCCTTGGCCCACTCGATGTTGGCCTCTTCGTCGAATCGGGCCTTGAGCTCGATCAGCACGGCAACCTGTTTGCCGGACTCGGCCGCACGAACCAGCGCCCGGATGATCGGGCTGTCCGACGACGTCCGGTAGAGGGTCATCTTGATGGCCACCACCGCCGGATCCGCGGCGGCTCGACGGATGAACTCCTGCGTCGTCGCGCTGAAGGACTCGTACGGGTGGTGGACGAACACGTCCTGCTCGCGAAGCACCTCGAAGATGTCGACGTCTTCACCGGTGCGCTGCGCGATGCGGTACGGGATGACGGGCGAGAAGTCCTTGAACATGAGGTCGGGACGGTCCAGCTTCAACACGTCCCACAGGTCGACCATCGCCAGCAGCGAGGACTCGACGAACACGTCCGACTCTTCGAGCTCGAGTTCCCGCACGAGCAGCGACCGGATCGAGTTGCCGGAACTGGCAGCGATCTCGAGCCGAACGGCGCCGCCGAGCCGACGACGTCGCACCTCCATCTCGACATGCTCGAGAAGGTCGTCCGCCTCCTCGTCCTTGTAGTTGAGGTCGGCGTTTCGGGTCACACGGAACACGAGGTGTTCCACGACGGTGAGCCCGGGAAAGAGCTGGTCGAGGTTGGCGACGATCAGGTCTTCCACGCGGAGGAAGGACCCGGGTTCCGACAGCGGAACGAGCCGGTGGACGTTGTCCGGGATCTTGATTCGAGCGAAGCGAGAACGATCGTCACCCGAGCGCCGCACCCGCACACCGAGGTTCAACGACAGGTCCGAGATGTATGGGAAGGGATGGCCCGGGTCGACGGCCAGCGGCGTGAGGATCGGGAAGACCTGCTCCTCGAAGTACTCGTCTGCGATCTTCTGGTCGGCAGCCGACAACTCGGCGTAGCGAACGATGGTGATGCCCTGCAACCGGAGCTGCGGCAGGAGCTCGTTGGCGAAGATGTGCTGGCGGGACTCTTCGAGCCGATCGACGGCACGGCGAATCTCGCGCAGCTGCTCGTCCGGCGTTCGCCCATCCGGAGTGCGCCGACGAACACCAGCGGCCGATTGATCCCGCAGGCCGGCCACGCGCACCTGGAAGAACTCGTCCAGGTTCGACGAGTAGATCGCCAGGAATTTGACGCGCTCCAACAGCGGCACCCGCGGGTCCCGCGCCATCGAAAGCACGCGGGCGTTGAACGACAGCCAACTCAGCTCACGGTTGAGGTAGTGGGTCGCGTTTCGATCCAGCGCACCGATCGCGAACTGCCGCCCGGCCACAGAGATGACCGGCGGTTCCTCAATCGTGTCCGGTTGCGCCTGCTCCATCAGATCTTCCTTGCCGAAACCGCCCGTGGTCCGAGGGTTCCGATCGGTGAGTTGAACGAGAGCTTTAGCCAACGGCTGCCGGCAATACGACTACGAGCGAGGGGGACGAGTGTCCTCTTCCTCTTCGTAGCCGAGGTCCCACTCGATGTAGATGCGCTCGCGCTCGCCGTCGCGGTTGACCCGCTCACGGTTGCGGCGGAACTGCGGATCGTGTGGGGGAAGCAGAAGAAGCCGAGCCTGCACACGGTCACGGAAGCCGTCCATGAACGCCTGGTCGCCCGAGATGGCTCGGATCTCCCAGTGCGGCGCGATGGGCCCGAGATAGACGATCTTGGCGTGGCCCTGCGCAGGAAGCTGCTCTTCCATCGTGTCGGTCATCGGATCCTTCTTTGTTGGTTCTTACGGGGAAAACCACCCCGTGCCCTCAAGGATCAGGCTACCGTTTCCGTTGAGTAGGGGCGCTTTTGTCTCAGGCGGTCACCGGAAAAATCTGCTTTACGGGAACTTTCGGTGGCATCTGGGCGTAGTACTTCTGCGGATACTACGGAGGTAGTGAACATGGATCCGAACTGGATGGCACGAGGATTGTGCGCCAATCAACCCCCGGAAACGTTCTTCCCGAGCGACGGTGTTGGGGTCGAGGTCGCAAAGCGCATCTGCGCCAAGTGCCCGGTCAAGGACCCGTGCCTCGAGCACGCGCTCTCCAACCGAATCGACCACGGCGTCTGGGGCGGCTGCTCCGAACGCCAGCGGCGCCGCATCTTGAAGGCTCGCCGCAAGGAAGCCGAGAAGGCCGCCCGCTTGGGCCGGGAAACCTCGGTCAAGTTCTGAGCGACCCGCTCATACATCCCCCCAAAACGTGACGCACTGCTCCGGGTTCGCCCGGAGCAGTGTCGCGTCTGCGTTCAGTTGTCGTGCTGCCGAAGCGCCTGGGATCAGGCGTCTTCCTTGTCGTCGCCCTCAGCGAGTCCGTCCTTGAACTCCTTCTGCGCCTGGCCGAGTGAACGGGCCAGCTGCGGCAGCTTTGCGCCGCCGAAGAGCACGAGAATGACAACGAGGATGATCAGCAGTTCCGTGGGACCGAGGTTCATGCTCCGAAGGGTAGCAGGAGAACGCAAGCCGACTCTCGCGCTGGCGGTGAAGGAACGACGAACGGGCGATTACATCGAGGCTTCGGCCGCTGCGGCAGCCGCCGCACGGGCCAGGGCGCGCTGACGACGGATGCGCCGACGCTCGCGTTCGCTCATTCCGCCCCAGATGCCGAACTTCTCGCCGTTCTGCAGTGCGTATTCGAGGCAGTCCTCACGCACCACGCAACCGCGGCAGACCTCCTTGGCCTCTCGGGTGGAGGCTCCCCGCTCGGGGAAGAAAAGGTCCGGATCGACACCGAGACAGTTGGCAAAATCATGCCAAGTCGGTTCATCTTTCTCGGACGCGCCAAGTGATGCCATGGTGTCGTGGTCTCCCAAAAATGTACGTATGCCGCCGCGCGCGAGACAGGCGAGGCCGCTGCCACTCCTGCTGTGACGACGACTTCGCCGTATGCCAGTGATGTAATTACAACACTGTAACGCTCGTGATGTAAAGCTGGAATCCTTCAATTCGGGATTTTTCTTGGCAACATCAGCAACATTCGCCGCGCTGGGCACACGTTCCGCACGCGGAACAGCGGCCTCACATTGCGGATCGACACGATCTTGTGAATCCGTGCACAACACAGTGGAATGGTGGTCATGCAGGCTGAATGTCCAGAGATCCACACCCTTGCCGAGTTCGACGCGTTCGCGGCAGCCGTGGCGATCGAACCGCCCAGCGGCGAGGTGGTGGTCCAGGGACTCGACCTGAACGATCGAACCGATGCCGTGCTCGCCGGCCACTGGGGAGGCGTCACGTTTCTCGGCTGCCGGATGGACGAACACGCGCGCCGCCACGCCGTCGATCAGGGCGCCACCTGGTTTCCACCGTTCGATGATCTTCCGTACAACCCGTACCGGGCCGCCCTCTACACCGGCGCCGAGCTCAACGATGCCGATCTCGACGGACGGATCTACCGACACCAGGCCCGCTACCGCAACGCCGGCCCGGTCCCCATCCTCGAAGCGTTGGCACAACGCATCCACGACCATGCGATCGACAACGCTCTCGATGGTTACCTCTCGAACCACGACCGGGTCGTGGCCATCATGGGCGGGCACAGCCTCCACCGGGACGACGAGATCTACCCCCGGGTCGCCGAGGTTGCCCGAGCGCTCACCCGGGCCGGACACCTCGTGGTGACCGGCGGCGGACCGGGCGCAATGGAGGCCGGCAACCTGGGTGCGTGGCTCGCTCCCCTGCCGGACGATGCCCTCCCGGCAGCGTTGGCCACACTCTCCACTGCCGTCGACTACTCCACGCAGGAGTACCTCGACGCCGCCGCGCAGGTGCTCGCCGACCACCCGGGCGGAGCGGAAAGCCTCGCCATCCCCACATGGTTCTACGGCCACGAGCCGACGAACGCGTTCGCCACCGCCGTGGCGAAGTACTTCAGCAACAGCATCCGCGAAGACGGACTGCTCGCCATCGCCACCAACGGCGTCGTCTACACCCCGGGCGCAGCGGGCACGGTCCAGGAAGTGTTCATGGACGCGACGCAGAACCACTACGTCACCTTCGAGGTGATCTCTCCCATGGTGTTCATGAACTCGGCCTATTGGGCAGACGACCGGCTCGCCGCTCCCATGCTGTTGCGCCAGCTCGCCGGAGATCGCCCCTACAGCGAGATGATCGCGGTCCTCGACGACCCGACCGACATCGTCAAGTTCATCCAGACCCACCCGCCCAGAGCGATCTGACCGCTCAGGTGCCGGACAACGGCACCACATTCCGCGCGAACAGGCCTGGCACCTTTCTGCCCCAATGGTGCCAGGCACCTTGAGACTGCGGGCGCGCTCGACGTCTGGAATCGTTCGAGAATCAGCGATCTTGCGTTCAGCAGCTTGCGAAAGGTGCCTGGCACCTTTGCGCGCGATCAGTGGTTGAAGACGAAGTCCTCGATGAGGTCGGCGAGGAGGACCGGCTGATCGCCCTGCACGCTGTGGCCGGCATCGACCTGCTCGATCCGCGCATCCGGCCGACGCCGGCGGACCTCGTTCTCGTCATCGTCGTCCACCACCGACTGCTCCCGCATCCCGCGCACCAGCATGAGCGGGCCGGCATGGCCCTCGAGCTGATCCCACAACACGCCGTAGTCCCGATCGATCGTGTCCGGCTCGAACACCCGATGCCGGGCATGGCGCCACACCCACGAACCATCCTCACGCTGCTCGGCGTTGTGCAGAATGCCTCGACGCAACGACGCCTCCGACCGGGTCGGGTTGAACTCGATCGTCCGAGCGAGCAGGTCATCGAACCGTTCAAAGCTCTCCGGCCCATTCACGAACGCGGCGATGTCCTTCGCCTTGTCCCGATTCACACCAGGCGTGATGTCGACCAACACCATCTTGTCCACCAGGTCCGGCGCGTGCGCCGACAGTGCAAGCGTCGTCAACCCGCCCAGGCTCATACCCACCACCGCCCGAGCGGTCGGCGCCAACACTCGAATCACCTCTGCGACATCCTGCGCATTGCGCGGCACATTCGCTGCGCCGTCTGCCGGCCGATCACTGTGCCCATGGCCGGGCAGATCCACCGCCAGCAGCGGACGACCCAGCGCCAACGCCACCGTGTCCCACGTGTGCGCATTCTGCGCCCCACCGTGGATCAGGACGAGCTCCGGCAGCCCCGTGCCCCACACGAGGGCGCTGTGCTCGCGGCCGTCATCCATCGAGACACTCACCCGACGAACGCTCGGTTCCACGAACGCAATCCCGAACTCCTCCGCGTTCTCATGGAACATCGAGAACTCGTCGTAGGGAACCCGTTCGATCGCATCCGTCATGGTTCACAAGTATTGCGGCCAGACCGTCGCCCCGCCACGAATTCGATGCAGCCGGTATCCCATCACCCGTAGGCAACGAGGTCCCGACCACAACCAACACCATCCATGCAGAGCCCGAAGGCCCCGACGACGGCCCCAGTGTACGGAATCTCCCCCACCAGTACGTTCGTGTCATGACCTGGGGCGGTGCATCCATCATTCCGTGGCGGAAGAATCGATTCGAGCAGGACGACGTCTCCCGCCCAGAAAACACGACGAAACTCGGCAAGGTCCTCGCTGGGGCATTCCTCATCGCTGGACTGTTGGGAATCGCATGGGTTGCGCGCACGGTAGAAGACATCCAACGAAACGGCGATCTTGCCCTCGCATCCTTCACCCACGAGTTCGAGATGGAGAGCGGGCGTTGCATCCTCGACGCCAGCGCCGCCTTG
>CALBVR010000398.1 GCA_937969565.1 uncultured Acidimicrobiales bacterium
TGCGGCTTCCTGGGCCTGCTCCACATGGAGATCGTCCGGGAACGCCTCGAGCGCGAGTTCGGTCTTTCGCTCATCTCGACGGCGCCGTCGGTGAAGTACAACGTGCACAAGTCCGACGGCTCGGAGATGCTGATCCACAACCCGTCGGAGCTCCCGGACGGGGCCGAGATCGAGTTCATCGAGGAGCCGATGCTGAAGGTGTCGGTGGTGGCGCCGTCGAACTACACGGGCGCCATGATGGACCTGTGCCAGTCGCGCCGGGGCGAGATGCTCAAGATGGAGTACCTGTCGCCGGAGCGGGTTGAGCTCAGCTATCGAATTCCGTTGGCCGAGGTCGTCACCGACTTCTTCGACCAGATGAAGAGCCGTTCACAGGGGTATGCCAGCCTCGACTACGAGCCGGACGGCATGCTGCGGTCGAAGCTCGTCAAGGTGGACATCCTGCTGTCGGGAGATCCGGTCGATGCGTTCTCCACGATCGTTCACGACGACCGCAGCTACGAGTACGGCAAGAAGATGACGGAGAAGCTCAAGGAGCTCATCCCGCGTCAGCAGTTCGACGTGCCGATCCAGGCCGCGATCGGCGGCCGGTTCATCGCCCGTCAGACGGTCAAGGCGTACCGCAAGGACGTCACGGCCAAGCTCTACGGCGGTGACATCACCCGCAAGAACAAACTGTTGAACAAACAGAAGGAAGGCAAGAAGCGGATGAAGTCGATCGGACGTGTCGATATCCCGCAAGAAGCCTTCGTCTCCGCCCTCAAGCTCGACGACTGATCTTCCCGGGGCTTCGCCCCTTCAGGGCTCGGATCCAGGCGCGAGCGCCTTCGACCTCGCGTCTGCTGCGCAAGCGGCGCCCGCATCGACAGCGACCCGGAGGGTTGCCGGCGGAGCCGGATCGATGCTCGTCTAGAGTCTGCGCATGCGAGCCCCTGACGAAGCCATTCACAGCCAGCATGCGTCGATCGAGATCGATGCTTCTCCGGACGTCGTCTATGCGATGGTGAGCGATGTGACCCGCATGGGTGAGTGGTCTCCCGAAGCGACCGGCGGGCGTTGGATCGACGGCGGCAGCGGACAGGTCGGGGACTGGTTCGTGGGCGAGAACGAGCTGCCGGAGCGCAGCTGGGAACGCGAATGCCAGGTGGTGGCAGCAGACCCGGGCCGGGACTTCACGTTTGTCGTCGGAGGTATGGAGGCGGACTGCACGACCTGGAGCTACGAGCTGGAACCGACCGCCGAGGGTGGAACGCTCGTGACGGAGCGCTGGTGGATGGTGAACCGGACCCCGGCGATGGCGGCAGCCTTCACCGACGCCCCTGAGGTCTACGCCGATCGCACCGGCCCGTACACGGCGCAGATGCTCCAGACCACGCTCGCGAACCTGAAGGCGGCTGCCGAGGCCTGAACCCGTTCAGCGGTTGCGAGGGTGGTTTCGAGCCTGACGCTCGTTTCCGCGCCGGTAATTGCCGGTGAGGCGGGCCATGAGCTCCTGGTCGTCTCCGTTGGAGGCATCGTCGAGGAAGCCGATGGCCTTGGAGCCGCGCAGGGTTGCGGCGACGCGCCCGTGATGCGTGATCACGACGTCGCCGTTCTTGCGTTCTTCCCATGCAAATCCGGTCGGACCGTCCATGCCCCACCTTCGCACACCACAGGTGCCTGGCACCTACGCGCTTCGTCCGCGAAGCGAAACGCTGATTTCTCAACGATTTCGTCCTCAGGTGCCTGGAACCTAACGGTGGGTTAGGTGTTCTGTTTCAGGACACCTAACGGTGGGTTAGGTGCCAGGCACCTTGTGGGGTGGTGGTTGGTCCGCGGGTGGAGGTGGGGTGGGCCGATATCCTTGGCACCCGTGTTGGACGAACGAAAGACGGCCATCCTTCGGGCGGTTGTCGAGAGCTACATCGAGACTGCTGAGCCGGTCGGCTCCGGGCACATCTCCGCGTCCACCGACCTCGGCGTTTCGCCCGCCACGATCCGCAACGAGCTGAAGCAGCTCGACGAGGCCGGCTACCTTGAACAGCCCCACACGAGTGCCGGACGGATCCCCACCGACAAGGGCTATCGGGTGTTCGTCGACACGCTCGACCGCCCGAACCTGAACCTCGAGCGCAACGAGTCGCAGCAGGTCAGCGACTTCTTCGACCATGCAACCGGCGAGATCGAGCAGATGCTCGATCGAACCTCCCGCATGCTCACCGACCTCACTGGCGTCACGTCGCTTGTGGTCGCCCCCGACCGTGAAGCGGCCGTCGTGCGGTCCGTGCAACTGGTCGAGCTCGCTCCGACGGTCGCGATGGCCGTGATGGTTCTGTCCGATGGCACCGTCGAGAAGGGCACGATCGACCTCGTCGACGACCTGGACGAAGTCAGCCTGGCTGTTGCCAGCGGCCACCTGTCCGCCTCCATGGTTGGCCGGGCTGTCGCCGATGCAGCACAACCTGCCCCGTCGGGGAATGCGGCCGCCGACCGTCTTGTTGAAGCCGCACGTGCAGTACTCACCACTCCCACAGAGCCCGGCGAGATCTACGTCGGTGGGCGCGCCAGCGTGGCCGGATCCTTCGAGCAGATCGAAACGGTCCGCGAAGTCCTGGCGCTGCTCGAGAAGCAGTTGGTCGTCGTGACCCTGCTCCGAGACGTCCTGGATCGCGGCATGTCCGTTGCCATCGGCAACGAGACCGGGGTCGACCCGTTGGCCGAGTGTTCCCTCGTCGTGGCCCCGTATGCGGTCGACGGCGAGCAGGTTGGATCGATCGGGCTTCTTGGCCCCACCCGCATGAACTACCCCCACGCCATGGCGGCCGTTGCCGTCGTGTCCCAATCTTTGGGCAAACGCCTGAGTGAAGGCTGATTCCGTTGGCAGAGCACTACGACATCCTGGGCGTGTCCCGGCAGGCAACCGAGGCGGAGATCAAGAAGGCGTACCGCAAGCTCGCTCGCGAGTTTCACCCGGACGCCAATCCCGGCGACGCTGAAGCGGAGGCCCGGTTCAAGGAGATCGCCAACGCCTACGAGGTGTTGGGCGATCCGGAGCGCCGCGCCCGCTACGACCGCTTCGGCGACGATGGCCTCGGCGGTTCCGGCGGCCAGGCCGGCAATCCCTTCGGTGCCGGTGGTCTTGGCGACATCTTCGAGACGTTCTTCGGCGGCGGCAACCCGTTCGGCGGGCCATCCGGCCCGAGCGGCCCACCCCGGGGCGAAGACCTCGAGACCGCCCTCAACATCGATCTCCGCGACGCCGTGTTCGGCGGCGAACAGATGGTCAACGTTCGCACGGCGATCGCCTGCGACCCATGCGAGGCCACAGGGGCCGAGCCGGGCAGCGGCACGAGCCGATGTGGCGAGTGCGGCGGTTCCGGCCAGGTCCAGCGTGTTCGCCAGTCAATCCTCGGTCAGATGGTCAGCGCCTCGCAGTGTCCGACGTGCTCAGGCCGCGGCGAGACCATCGACCATGTCTGCAAGGTCTGCAAGGGCGAGGGCCGCAAGATCGAGACCGTGTCGTACACGGTCGACGTGCCGGCAGGCGTCGACTCCGGGTCGACGCTGCGTCTGACCGGCCGCGGCGCCGTCGGACCCCGTGGGGGCGCCACCGGCGACCTCTACGTCCACATCAACGTGGAAGAGGACGAGAACTTCGTGCGGGACGGCCACGATCTCCTGCTGCGTCAGCCGATCGGCTTTGCCCAGGCGGCGTTGGGCGCCGAGCTGCTCATCGAGACGCTGGAAGACCCCGAGACCCTCCTGGTGCCCGCCGGCACGCACAGCGGACGCCGTTTCCGGCTCCGCGGCCACGGCGTGCCCATGATCAACGGTCGGGGCCGCGGCGATCTTCTGGTCGAACTCGTGGTGGCCACGCCGTCCGATCTCACCGACGAGCAGGACGCGCTGTTGCGGCAGTTCGCCGAACTTCGTGGAGAAGAGGTCGCTCCGGCGGATCCCGGGTTCTTCTCCAAGGTGAAGTCGGCGTTCAAGTAGATGGAGCTGGCGGGCTCGCCGGGGCCGCACGTCTTCGTCGAGTCGCTCGACCATCCGATCGTCGACGAGGACGATCATCACCATCTTTCCCGTGCATTGCGCATGCGTGCTGGCGATGCCCTCACCGTTTCTGATGGGCAGGGGAGTTGGGCGCCGGCCGAATACGCCGAGTCCGGGCCCTTGCCGCTGACGGCTGCGCCCGTGCACGTGCCGGCGCCGTCCGCGTCGACGACGGTGGCGTTCTCGTTGGTGAAGGGCCAGAAGCCCGAGCTCGTCGTGCAGAAGCTCACCGAGCTCGGTGTGGACCACGTGGTGGTCCTGGATGCCGAGCGGAGCGTTGTCCGGTGGGACGACAAGAAGGTGGCCAGCCACCTCGACCGCTTCCGACGGATCATGCGGGAAGCCTCCATGCAGAGCCATCGGGTTCGCCTGCCGACGATCGACGCGCTCGTTCCCGCCATCGAGCATTTGGCGCGTTCGGAGGTGGCGGCCGCCCACTTCGGCGGCTCGCCGATCACGGCCGAGCACCGGTCGATCGCCATCGGCCCGGAGGGTGGTTGGAGCCCGGCCGAGGTGGCGGCGGTTGGAGCGCGGACAGTGACCCTCGGTGCCACGGTGCTGCGAGCCGAGACCGCGGCGATCGCGGCCGGAACGCTGCTCTCCGCGACGACCGTCATGGGAAGCGCCGACCCTGTGTGAAGAACCGGCCGAATTTGTGGCCCGTTTCATTTTGGACGTTCCTCAGGTTTGTGCCTAGTGTGTCGCCAACGAGGTTCACTGTGCGCGGCGAACCGGCTGCACACTGCGAAATACGCACACGGGTTTCGGCCCAACTCGGAACTCAGGACAACTCGGTGAGGTAGTGATGGACGACAACGACAACACCCCGGACGGCTACAGCCGCAAGGTGGGCGAACGGCTTCGTGCCATCCGCCGTCAGAAGCGACTCTCCCTGCAGGAGGTCGAGGCAAACTCGGCGCAGGAGTTCAAGGCATCGGTGCTGGGCGCCTACGAGCGGGGTGAGCGGGCCATTTCGGTTCCCCGTCTCCGCAAGTTGGCCGCCTTCTACAGCGTGCCGGTGGATCAGCTTCTGCCGATCGAGGGTGCGCCGGACTTCGGCGTTGAGGTGGACGAGACGATCGACCTGCGGGAGCGCCCAACGCGGGCTGCTGGCGCAGCGATCACGATCGACCTCACCAAGCTGGAGAAGCTGTCTGGCCCCGAGGCCGACATGCTGTCCCGGTACCTGACGATGATTCAGGTGCAGCGTCAGGACTTCAACGGTCGGGTGCTCACCATCCGCCGTGACGACCTGCAGGCGCTTGCAGCGATTCTGGGCACCGGCATCGACGGGGCTGCGCCTCGCCTCGACGCCCTCGGCCTCAGCTTCGTCCCGCAGAAGCTGTAGTTCTCTCCGGGGAAAAACGAGAGGGCCGGGCAGCGACAT
>CALBVR010000399.1 GCA_937969565.1 uncultured Acidimicrobiales bacterium
GCGCCAGCGCCAGCCGAGGCAGCACCGGCCGCTGATCTGTCCGGCATGGTGCTCTCGCCGGTCGTTCGCCGGCTCATCACCGAGAACTCGCTCGATCCGGCCACGATCACCGGCACCGGTGTCGGCGGCCGCATCACCCGCAAGGACGTCGAAGCGGTCGTTCAGGCCCGGGCCGCAGGATCTGCGCCCGCGGCTGTGCCGGCCGCTCCCAGCGCACCGGCGCCCGCAGCTCCGCCTGCACCCGCCCCGGCACCTCCTGCACCGACGCCGGCCGCACCGGCGCCCGCCGCACCCGCACCGGCGCCCGCCGCTGCAGCGCCTGCTCCGGCCCCGGCAGCTCCCGCAGCCGCCGCTCCGGTCGCCGACGGCTCGTCCGTGCCGCTCAACAACATCCGGCGCAAGACGGCCGAGCACATGGTGATGTCCAAGGCCACGTCGCCGCACGTCCTCACCGCGATGGAGGTCGACTTCGAAGGTGTCGAAGTCGTGCGTCGTCGTCACAAGGCCGAGTGGAAGTCGGAGGAGGGCTTCAGCCTGACCTATCTGCCATTCATCCTCCGGGCCGTCGCCGACGCGATGCGCGACTTCCCGATGATGAACGCGTCGCTGAGCGACGACCACGTCATCATGCACTCCGACCTGAACGTGGCCATCGCCGTCGACCTCAACTTCGACGGCCTGCTCGCTCCGGTCGTCAAGAACGTCGAAGGCAAGCGCCTCCGTCAGCTGAGCCGGGACGTCGTGGACATCGCCACCCGTGCCCGGACCAAGAAGGTCACGCCCGACGACCTGTCCGGCGGAACGTTCACCATCACGAACCCCGGCCAGTACGGCACGATGATGCAGTTCCCGATCATCAACCAGCCTCAGGTGGCCATCCTCAGCACCGACGGCGTCCATCGCAAGCCGGTCGTCGTCACCGACGATTTCGGCAGCGAGAGCATCGCCATTCATTCCGTGGGTGTGCTGGCCCTCGCCTGGGACCACCGGGCCTTCGATGGCGCGTACGCGGCGGCATTCCTCGCGAAGCTCCGTGACATCATCGAAACCACCGACTGGGAAGCCGAGATCACCTGACGCCGACCACCGCCACCGCGACCCGCCGCATCGAACGACCGAATCCCGGGCTCGGGACCGAACGACCGCTGCGGACCCGCTGGCTCGGCCGCGTCACGTGGGATGACGCGCTGCTGCTGCAGCGCCGTCTCTACGCATCGTCGCCCGACAACCATCTCCTCCTGCTCGAACACCCACCCGTGTTCACGCTCGGGGCGCGTGCGACCACCGAACACCTGCTGGTCGACCCGGCCGAGGTCGGCGCTGACCTCGTCACAGCCGACCGCGGTGGCGACATCACCTGGCACGGGCCCGGCCAACTCGTCGGCTACCCGATCGTCTGGGTGCCCGGCAAGCGCGGCGGCGGAATGGCTGACACGGTCGCGTATGTGCACACCGTCGAGCAGATCCTGATCGACACCCTCACCGATCTCGGTCTTCCCGACGTCGGTCGGCTCGACGACTATCCCGGCGTGTGGGTGGCTCCAGAATCCGACAACCCGCGCAAGATCGCGGCAATCGGCGTTCGTCTCAGCCGTGGCCGTTCCATGCATGGCTTCTCGCTCAACGTCGACCCCGACATGGTCTGGTTCGACCGGATGGTGCCGTGCGGAATTCTCGACAAGGCGGTCACCTCACTCCACGCCGAAGGCATCGACGCCGACATGCGAGCCGTGGTCGACCGCATCGTCCACCACGCCGCATCGGCCTGGGGCGGCTCCCTCGATCGCCAGGACGTGGTCTGGCGCGACCGCCCGGAAGATCTCACCCCGTTCTCCCGCGGAGAAGGCCCGGGCGAACGCTCCGGCCCCGGCAGCTACGGCGACACGGTCGAATCCGATCCCGCAGCGCATCTCGAAGGGACCTCGGTCCGTCTGAGCGGCCGGCTCGCTGAAGCCGGGGTGACCAGCGGTCTCCAGATCTCCTCCCGCAAACCCGACTGGATGCGGGTCAAGGCGGACATGGGCCCCGAGTACCGGCGCCTCAAGTCCGTCATGCGCAGCCTCGACCTCGTGACCGTTTGCGAAGAGGCCGGGTGCCCGAACATCTTCGACTGCTGGAACGACGGCACCGCCACCTTCATGGTGCTCGGCGAACGGTGCACCCGGAAGTGCGGGTTCTGTCTGGTCGACACCCGGCACCCCGAAGCCCCCGATGCCGCCGAGCCGGCCAAGGTCGCGGAAGCGGTCGAGAAGATGGGACTCGACTACGCCGTCGTCACCATGGTCGCCCGCGACGATCTCGCCGACGGCGGGGCGGCACACGTGGCCGCCACCGTCGCCGCAATCCGGGACCGCAACCCGGGCGCCCGGGTCGAGGTGCTCATCAGCGACTGCAAGGGCGACGGAGAGGCACTCGACGTCATCAACGCCGCTCGTCCCGACGTCATGAACCACAACATCGAGACGGTTGCCCGGCTCCAACGTGTCGCTCGCCCATCGGCGTCGTACGCACGCAGCCTCGCCGTCCTCGGGCGGGCCGCCGATGCCGGACTGGTCACCAAGTCCTCGATCATTGTGGGAATGGGCGAAACCTTCGACGAAGTCGTGTCGACGATGGCGGATCTCGCCGCCGTCGGCGTCGACATCGTCACCATCGGTCAGTACCTCCGGCCGACGTCGAACCATCTGCCCGTCGCCAGGTGGTGGGAACCCGCCGAGTTCGACGAGCTCAAGCGCATCGGCGAGCAGGAACTCGGCCTCAGCCATGTCGAAGCGTCCCCGCTCACCCGGTCCAGCTATCACGCCAAGCAGGGCGAGGCCGCCGCCAGGGGCTGACCGAACGAGTCCGTCTCGCATACGCTCTCTTCACAAGCCGTGCGGGCCCATCGCCCCCGCCGGAGAACGGAGAGCTGATGTTCGCGGACCGGATCGAACGAGCCCGAGACGAGATGACCGCCAAGGGCCTCGACGCCCTGCTCCTGTCGGTCGGCGCCGACCTGCCGTACCTCACCGGATACGAGGCGATGCCCCTCGAACGGCTGACCATGCTGGTCGTGCCGTTGGAGGGCGAGGCCCGGCTCGTCATTCCGAAGCTCGAAGCGCCGCTCGTCGCCGAGCGCGACGAATTCACGCTCCTGCCGTGGGGCGAGACCGAGGATCCGCTCGACCATGTCGTCACCCTCCTTGGCGGTGCGCGTGAGGTTGCGATCGGCGACACCACCTGGGCGCGTTTCGTGATCGGCCTCCTCGATCGGTCTCCCGAACTCCACTTCCGCAGCGCGTCTGAGATCATGACGCCGCTGCGAGCCGTGAAGACACCGGACGAAGTCGAACGGCTCCGTGCAGCCGCCCACGCCGTCGATCGGATCGCCGGCCGCCTGCGGTCCGGCGACATCCCGCTCGTCGGTCAGACCGAGGCCGCAGTGTCGGCCGAGCTCGGCCGGCAGATCCTCGAGGAAGGCCACGGCAAGGTCAACTTCGCGATCGTGGCTGCGGGGGAGAACGCGGCCAGCCCGCATCATCACGCTGGCGATCGCGTGATCCGCGAGAACGAGGTGGTGCTCTGCGACTTCGGCGGAACCATGTACGGCGACGATGGCGTCGGCTACTGCTCGGACCTGACGCGCTGCGTGTTCACCGGCCAGCCGCCGGCCGAGTTCGCCGAGCTCTACCAGGTACTGCAGGATGCCCAGGCGGCGTCGGTCGCGGCGGCCACCGCCGGAACACCGGCCGAGGATGTGGACCGGGTCGGCCGGAGCATGATCGCCGCCGCGGGCTATGGCGACCACTTCGTCCACCGAACCGGCCACGGCATCGGCGTTGAAGCCCACGAGGAGCCGTACATCGTCGAGGGGAACTCGCAGCAGTTGGATGTCGGCAACGCCTTCTCCGTCGAGCCAGGCATCTACGTGCCCGGCAAGTGGGGCGCCCGGATCGAGGACATCGTCGTTGCGTCAGCGAATGGGCCCGACCCGCTCAACGTCGTCGATCACGAGCTCGCGATCATCGGCTGACGGCTCGGCTCGAAGGTCCACCCGTTCGGTCACATCGACGTCGCGGCGGTCGTCGCGGGCGATGATCCAGCGGCGGGCTGGTGCTTCCACGACACGCATGGACAACCAGGCGACGACGAACGAGCCGATCAGGGCAATCAGTCGGGTGCCGACGATCCCGGCACCCGGCAGCCAGGCCAGCACCACGGCGAAGACGGGGAGGTGCCACAGGTACAGGCCGTAGCTGTGTCGCCCGATCCAACGCAGCGTTCGGAGTCGCTCGCCGGCCGAGCTCGGGAGACAACGGACGGACCAACCGATCAGCGCCACGCTGCCGGCGGCGGCTGCCGCCCAACCGCCCTGGGGGAGCAGGTCGGACTCGCCGACAAGAAGTACGAGCGCCAGGAGGGTGACTGCGCCGGTTGCCGCCGCCGCCTGCCAGGCTCGGCGCCGAGCGCCGTCGGCCGCAGCGATGTCGAGGCGCAACGCCAGCACGCAGCCGGCCATCAAGCCGATCATGCCGTTCGTGTCGGTGGCGTACTTGAGGACTTCGGTGGACTGGTCAAAGACGGCCGATCGGAGTGCCGTCTGAGCCACTGCGAACACCACGAGAACGTCAGCGAGCAACCGGATCCGTCGGAGACCGGCCCGACGGGCCATGACGGCGAAGAGTGGGGGCCACACGAGATAGAACTGCTCCTCCACCGCCAGCGACCAGGCGATGCCGAGCGCCGGCTCTCCGGCGCCGGCGACGGTCAACCAGTTCCGGACATACAGCGCGGTCGCGGCGACACCTCGAAGTACTCCTTCTGGGTCGTCGTAGATACCGAAGACGAACTCGGCGATCAGTACCCAGCCGAGCAACGGGACGAGTGCGGGGAGTAGGCGGGCGACGCGCCTGCGCATGAACGCCCGCAGATCGATCCGGTTCGACCGGACCGATTCCTCCATGAGCAGCCGGGTGATCAGAAAGCCGCTCAGCACGAAGAAGACGTTGACGCCGATTCCGGCACCGGGAATGAGCGATCGGGCCTGACCGGCGAAGTGCAGCGCGATGACGAGCAGCACGGCGAGGCCGCGAAGCACATCGAGCGCGGGGCGATGACCGAGGGTGACGGCGGGCGTTCGGTTCACCCCTCTCCGTCGGCTCGACCAGAGGGCTCGTGAGGCCGATGACTCAGGTGCGTAGCGTGGCGCGGGCGACGAGATCCATGCCAAAGGCCATCAGAATGGCCAGATACAGCAGGCCGGTCGCCGCCATCACCGCCGAGTACTGCTTCTCGCGCAAGGCCGCCATGGTCACGAACAACAGCACGATGGTCGCCACCGTGGACGCAGCCCAGAACCAGCCGAGCTGGCCGGCGAATCCATCGTCGATCGTGCCGTTCAGCACGGACCACATTCCGGTCGGGATCAACAGGACGAGCAGCTCGAACGGCCACAGCGCCGCGGTCCAGCGAACGAGCTCGTTCAGCGGGCCTCGGGCGAGCCCCGGCTGCACCAGGTACCAATGACCGAGCAGCATTGCGTCGCTCACCGCGCCGAGGAACGCGGCCCCGACGACGATGCGGGCGACACCGAGCCAGGCCGGGTCGGCCGCGTCGATTCCCGCGGCGATGCATGCGATGAGGCCGAAGATCGGCGGAATCAGATCGAGGATGGGCGGAAATTCCGGCGCGTCCTTGTCGAACCGCTGCTCTTCCTTGTCGATGCCCGTCATCTCGGCGACCCGCTGGGACCGCTTTTCGATCACGGCCCGCTGCCCGGCCACACCGGCGGAACGGCGGGCGTAGGAGACCCAGAGCGCCACGCCACTCGAGACGATCATCAACACGTTGGCGATGTCGCGGACGGGGATCCAGTGCGTGTAGAACGCGATCACGAGTGCGATCACACCGAAACTCATGAAC
>CALBVR010000400.1 GCA_937969565.1 uncultured Acidimicrobiales bacterium
TTGTCGGTGCGATGGTCGGTGCGTCCGTCGAAAAGCGTGACGACCACACCGAGGCCGTGGGCGTCGGCGCGGTCCATCAGATCGAGCACCGGGGCGAGCTCATCCTCGGTGGTCCAGCGGCCGAGGAGGCCGTCGAACGGAATGAAGATGCGGACCGAGTCGAGGCCGAGATCGGCGATGCGCTCGAAGTCGGCGTCGATGACGGATCCGTCGTAGTTGGGCCAGAACGCGTCGAATGGCGTGTCCCTCGGGTAGTAGTTGACGCCGTTGAGCGCCAGGTCGACCCCGTCGGTTGCCGGAGCGACCGGTTCGGTCCACCATCGATCCTCGATGTTGCGACGGACCCAGTGTTGAATGCGCCAGTTGCCATCTTCGAGGAGGAGAATCGCTTCGTAGGACTCGTCGGTCTGCAGCCAACCGGTGACGTCGCCGACTTCGGCGGCCCGAACCAGTTCGACCCGCTCGGCGGTCAAACCGATGACTTGTCCGTCCTGGGAGTAGAAGTCGACCCGGAGTTCGTGGGCGATCTGGTGCGTGGGGAGGTTCTGCGTGTCGCCGACCGAGGCGAGCAGTCCCTCGAGCGCGGAGTTCGAGAAGTACACCTCGAGGCCGGTCGTGTCGCCGGTTTGGGCGACGATCGAGAGTTGCTCCCACGCCCGGAGCCACGCCGAAGTGACGTCGACTCGGGTGAGTGGTTCCATCTGTCGCCGAAGATCGGGACGGTCGGGTTGCCACAGGACAGCGTCGAGCTGATCGGCGGGCAGCTTCGCAGCTTCGTTGAAGATTTCGTTGGTCTGCTCCGACTGCGTGATGTTGCCGAACCATCGCGACGCGCCCATGGCAAAGAGCACGGCGAGGATTCCGAACCAGCCGAGGATGGCCAGCTTGATGATGTTCTTCCGGTTCTTGACGCCGCCTCTCATGGCAGCCCCGGAAGATGATGGATGGCGGGCAGGTCGATCATGGTGAAGAAGATGCCGATGCCACCGGAGAAGACGAGACGCGCCATGACGGCGAGTACGGCGAGTCCCGCCAGGCAGAGCAAGGCGAAGACGACGAGCTTGACGAGGTTCTTGCCGCTCTTGATTCCGCCTTGCATTACTGGTCCTCCAGGACGAGCTCGGAGCCGAGTACCCGGACGGTGACTCGGCTGGTGTCGGCATCGGCGGGGAAGAAGGCCGTACCGATGCCGAGGGACAGGTCGATGTTGCGGATCGCGCCGTCGGCGAGCTCGATGGTTGCCATGGCGCCTTCGGGAACGAAGGATCCCCGTACGGATCGGATCGGTCCGACGTGGACCATGGTCGTCAATTCGTTTCGTTCGACCTCGGCGGTCATCGAGGCAACAGCGGTCGGGAAGTCGACATCGAGCACTTCGCTTCGTGTCCCGGAGGCCACGATCATGAGCGTGGCGGAGCCGGGTCGATCGGGAACTTCGAGGGTGAACTCGGCTCGGCCGTCGATCGTCTGGCCATGGATCCGTCGAATGCCCGTGACGCCGGAGGTGTCCAGATAGGCGACAACGCCGTCGGGCATCACGTTGCCGAACTGGTCGACGAGCACGTCGGAGCGGACTCGGATCAACGCTTGTCCGTCGGCGGGAACGATCGGGTCGACGAGTTCGATTTCGAATGGGACCGGAATGTCGGCCACTTCGAGAAAGTCACGTTCGGCTGCGCCGGCTTCGCCGGACTCGGTGGCGATTCGGGTTCGTCCGGTGACGGTGCGGGAGTAGACCTCGTACCACGCGAGGAGGTCCTCGGTTTCGTCGCTCTCTTCTTCGACGGCGAGATCGGGTCGGGTCGTCGTGAAGTCCACTCGGGTCCCCTCGGCGACCGGGTTGCCGAACTCGTCTTCTGGGATCGCCACCAACATGACGAAGTGCGCGGCGTCCGCGATCACGGTGCGCGGCCCGAGGTAGACGTCGATCGGGTCGGTGGGTGGGCCCGGTTCGATCTTCACGACCTGCGTGGCGACCGCGTCGCCCTGGGCGATGGTGAGCAGCACGCTTCCAGACGCCGGTCCGTCGACGGCGGCGACGTCGATCAGTGCGCTCGATTCGTCGGGGGTGAACGGATACTCGATCAGTCCGTAGCCGGCTTCGAGCGTGGCGACGATTTCGAGCCCCGGAGTCACCCCCTCGATGCTGATCTGGAAGTCCTCACCTGCCGTCACGAGTTCTGGCGCCTCGACCGTGAGGACATCGGTCATCGCAATGGTGGGAGGTGCGATCTGCGGAGGCCCGTCTTCGCCACGAGGCCAGCTGAACCACAACGCGACCACGCCGATGACGAGCACGATCTCGATTCGGCGACGACGCGACTTGGGAAGCGCCTTCCACCGAGCGAGGAACGTACCGGTACCCATCACGACGCTCCCATGAACGCAGACAGGTCGATGCGAATCGAGTCGTAGGACAGATCGTCGGGAACCTCGACGAGGGTGGGGAGTTCGCGGAGGATGCCGGTGCTCGGCTCGATGCCGTTGTGGAACTCGATGAGTGGGATGTCGGTTTCGAGGTGTCCGCTGATGTCGTCGAGCTGCACGCTGAACTCGCCCCGCCGCTGCGATCGGATCGAGTATTCGAGGTAGTAGTTCTGCACCCACATGACCTCCCCGTCCTCGTCGAGGAAGCTGATGAGGATGCGGGGGATGACGGCTTCGGAGACGCCGTCGTTGCGAAGCTCGCCGATGAGTTGGAGGCTGCCATCCGGGTTCTCGACGACCTCCGCGTCGTTGACGCCAAGACCGCGATAGAGCCCGCCGGTCGTGACGACGCCCTTTGCGTAGACCTCGGCCGAGGCGATGTCGTCCTCGATCCTGAGCGGGGTGAAATCGAAGGGGTCGAAGTCCAGGTTCTGCCCGGCAGCGACCTCTTCGAAGCGGATCAGGAATGGGGTGGACTCGCGCGGTCGGATGGCGTGGATGATCTGTTCGGTGGCGTTGTAGCGGCCGATGATCTCGTCGTCTTCGTTGCGGAGCACGCCGGTGATGGTGATGTCGCCGGGGTCGACGTCGAGGTTGACGACCTCGCCCACGATGACCGGCTCGCCGTCGACGTCGATGAGATCGATGTGTTTGAGGTAGAGCTCCGGCCGGTCCTGGACGTCGGTCAGCTCGGTCGTTCCGGAAGTGACCCGGCGGCGACCCTGGATCACGTAGTCGACGTCGGCCCGGCGGGAGAGCTGGTCGGGCGGGATGCTGACCTCGGTCGAGTCGGGTGTGATGTACCACTCGCCATCGCGTTTGTGGAGTTCATGGGTCCGCGTGATCGGATACCAGTTGAGGGCGGTCAGGTATTCGAGGTCGGCCTGCACGATGACGCGGTTCTCGTCGATGACTTCGATCGTCTCGACGGTGAGGCTGTCGAGCTTCGCGTAGGACGCGAGCATGCCGCCCCGCACGGACACCTGCAGTCGCCACAGTTCCCAACCGGGCTTGGTTACCGGGTCGAGCGAGTCGTAGGCGAGCTCCCAGCGACGGAAGTCGAGATGGTCGTAGTAGTCCTCCACGACCGTGACGGGGTCGGCGGGTGTGGCGTAGGAGCGGAGCGCCTGCACCGGGAAGAATGCGAGGGCGAAGATGATCACGGCGAGACGGATTCGACGACGTCGGACCGAGACCCGTCGGGAGAATCGGGCTCGAACCTGCCCGATGAGCCGATCGTTCCAGTGCGGCTTGTTCTCGTCGATGAGTTCGCCGGGGGGAAGGTTCCGCTGGAGCTTGAAGAGGTAGCCGTCGAGCCAGCCGAAGGGACCGACGAGGATTCGCTGGTTGGCACGGTCCGTGTCGAACTCGGGCTCGACCCCCGGGCGGCCCAGCAGATTCCAGGCGAGCAGGTGGAGGGCGAGGACGACGGCGGCCGGCGGGACGGTGCCCCACATGATGCGTTGCCACGGAGGCACTTCGCGGACGGGGAGTTCGGCAGGAAGCGGTGGAATGTCGGCGCGCTCCCAGACGACGATGCCGTTCTCCAGCGGACCGAGCCGCTGCCAACCGGAGAAGTGCAGGAGTGGGTCGTAGAACTGGTCGTTCGAGAAGACGTACTTGAGGTTGTACTTCTCGGGCACTTCGAGGAACTGCTGCAGCGAGCCGAGCCCGGAGATGCCGCGGTACTTGGCGCCCTCGAGCCGTTCGACCGACGTGGAGGTGAGTTCGGGGAGGCGCCGGACCGAGTGATAGTTGCCGTCGACCTGGGTGGCCGTGGTCTGAGCGGACAGCCAGGCGACCTGGTCGCCGAAGCCGAGGGTCAGGAAGCGCCAGCGTTCGTGCTGATCCTTCTCGATGAAGGCGACGATCGGGTCGGTGTCGATTCGTTGCGGCTGGAACTTCCGATACTGGGCGAGCGTGGCCGAGAACAACGACATGAGGACGATGCCGATGATGAAGCCGCCCTGGATTCCCCGCCACAGGCGAACGCCTCCGGTTTCGCGGAGCCAGTTCGCGATCGTCCCCTTCTCCAGGCTGTGCACGAAGAGGCCGCCGAGCGGCAGGATCTGCATGGACGCCCAGAACGTGAACCGGTCGAGGGTGAGGACGTCGAACGCGTGGCCGAGGAGGAGTTTCGGGATCGGTGTGGTGCCGCCGGTGCCGAGCACGAACAGCAGGAAGATCGACGCGGCGATCGGCCACTTGCGATCGAGCGTCGCCCGCAGGAGTGCATAGGGCAGAACGAAGATCATCATTCCCCACGGGATGACGAAGAAGACGAGGCCGATGTTGCGGTCGACGAGGAAGTTGTTTCGGCTGCCGTGGGGGATCGAGATCTGGGTGATGGGGTCGGTGGCCGACCACCACCAGTAGGGCAGGACGACGATGACGAGGGCGGCGAGGACGCCCATACCCATGACGCACACGCGCACGAGCGCGGGGCCGGCTCGCCGAACTCGTCGGGCGATCAGCGGGATGAAGGTGGTGCTCGTCATCCGGGGGT
>CALBVR010000401.1 GCA_937969565.1 uncultured Acidimicrobiales bacterium
GAGATTCTCCGGACCTTCCCCGGTCACCGCCTGAAGATCGATCGACAGTTCGTCAGCCGGATGACCACGGAGGAGACGGATGCGGCGATCGTTCGCGGCATGATCGGCCTGGGTCACGGACTCGGCATGGAGATCGTGGCCGAGGGAGTGGAGCACATCGATCAGGTGGACGCGCTGGTTCGTTTCGGTTGTGACGAGTTGCAGGGGTTCTATCTGGGCCGCCCGGCGCCCCTCGACACGGCAGAGCCCCGGGATGCTGGGCCGGCCACGACAGCCGGTGGAAACTCAGAGCTTCCGCAGAGCGCCTGAAAATCTCCGAAGACGGGAATGAGAAGCCGAACCCAGCGTTGAAGAACCTGAGTCCAATCCACTCAAGTTTATTTCAAGGAGTTCCCTCAGATGCTTCGTAGCTTTGATCCCTTCCCCACCTTCGCCGCCGCGAACACTGTCGACTACGACGTCGTTCGTACCGAGGACGGCGTCACTCTTCTGGTCGACGTCCCGGGCGTCGATCCCGCCTCCGTCGACCTGACGATCGACAACCGCTCGCTGACCCTTCGGGCCGAGCGTTCCGCCGCCCTGCCCGAGGGCGCAACAGTCACGACGCGCCGCCGTCGCAGCGGTGCCATCGTGCACTCGTTCCATCTCGGCGCGCAGCTCGATGCCGATCGCCTGTCTGCGGACGTGCGAAACGGCGTGCTCACGATCACCATTCCGACCGCCGAGTCGGCCAAGCCTCGCAAGATCGAGGTGGGTGTGGGCGCCGGCGTCTCCGAACTTCCGGAGTCGGACGCCGCCTGACCGTCAACCGCTGTCGTGGGACGGCCCCGGGGCACTGCCTCGGGGCCGCTTCGCGTTTTGGGATGTCAGCCCTCGGTGTCGAACCGGACGCGGCGCTCTCGTTTCAGCATCTTCCCGGAGGCGTTGTGCGGGATCTCGTCGACCACTTCGAGCCGGGTCGGCAGCTTGTACCGGGCCAGCTGCTCACCGGCGAAGTCCCGCAGTTCCTCCAGCGTCGGCGGCTCGCCATCGGCGTCGACCACCGCACACACGGCTTCGCCCCACCGCTCGGACGGTGTGCCGATCACGGCGACCTCGGCGACCGACGGATGTGCAAGCAGGATCTCCTCGACCTCTGCCGGGTACACGTTCTCCCCGCCGGAGATCACCATGTCCTTGACGCGGTCGGCAACGAACCAGAAGCCGTCCTCGTCCACGTAGCCGGCGTCGCCCGTGCGGAACCAGCCGTCGGCGTCGATCGCTTCGGCGGTCGCCTCCGGACGGTTCCAGTAGCCCGTCATGATGTTGGGGCCGCGTGCGCAGATCTCGCCCATCGCAAACGGCTCGGTCACGGTGTTGCCGTCGTCGTCGATGAGCTTCATGTCGACGAAGAAGACGGGGCGCCCCGCTGATCCGAGTTTCGCGTCCGTGTACTCCTTGGTGAGCACGGTGAGGCTCGGGGCCGTCTCGGTCAGGCCGTATCCCTGGAAGAACGGCACGCCGACGCCGGCGTAGCGCTTCATCAGCGGTTCGGGCACGGGCGCACCTCCGCAGATCGCGATGCGGACGGATGTGAGGTCGACCTCATCGAAGTCGGACTGCTGGCTCATGAAGAGGAACATCGCCGGCACGCCGAACATCGAGGTGATGCCGTGATCGGGTATGGCGTGCAACGCAGCAGCCGGGTCGAAGTGTCGATGCAGGACGACCTCTCCACCGCGTTGGAGAACGATGAGGGTGGTGACGTTGAGCCCGCCAATGTGGAACAGCGGTGCGACGACGAGCGTCACCTCGTTGTCCAAGTACTCCTGGGTGTGGAGCGTGCCGAGGTTGTTCCACCAGAGGTTGCGATGCGAGAGCATCGCTCCCTTCGGCCGGCCGGTCGTTCCGGAGGTGTACATGATGACGGCGGTCGACTCGATGTCGAGACCGAGCACCCGGTCGGCCGGCTCCGCTCCGGCGATCAGGCCTTCGTGGTCCTCCCATCCATCGGGCGCGCCTTCAACCCCGATCCAACGTTCGACGGGCAGGTCGTCCCGAACGCCGTCGATGATCGTCCGATGGTCCGGACCGGCGATCATCGTGTGCACGCCGGCGTCGGCGATGATGAAGGCCAGCTCGGGGCCGGTGAGCCGGAAGTTCAGCGGTACGAAGATCGCCCCGAGCCGGGCGCACGCGAACATCGTCTCGAGGAACGACGGATGGTTGAACGCCAGGTAGGCCACCCGATCCCCAGCACCGACGCCGCCGTCTCGCAGCACACCGGCGAGCGCCGCCGCCCTCGCATCGAACTGCTCGTAGGTCCACGTGACCCCCTCGAACGTGAGCATGGGGCGGTTCGGAGTTTGGTTCACTCGGCGGGCAAACCAGCCGGCGAGTGTGTGGTCGGGAATCGTCATGGCACCTCCAGGTGCCCCCGATGTTGCCACACGTCGACCGGGGCGATTCGAGATCAGCCCTCGTCGTTCATCTTGTCCCGGAGAATCTGACCCTTCGTGCGGAACAGGTCCCGGCCCTCGCCGGCAAGATCGAGGCGTTGCGTCAGGAAGAGCAATGCAGCGATCCCGATGACTTCCATCACGGCGAGAAGCGCCCAGCTGCGCCCCGCCTCGGGGATTCCGCCTTGGCCGAGCACGTCCGAGATTCCGAGGAACGGCCACCAGAAGAGTTCGGCGTCTGCCCAGCTCGCATCCAGAACGAGGTGCATGAACAAACCGATGGGCAGGCCGAGCCACTGTCGCCGAACCAGCCGTCGACCCTGCGTCGCCAACATCACCACCGTCATCGCGACCACCGGCGCCAGCAGCGTGTGCAGCACCCAGGGGCCGCCGACCAGTGCCTCAGCGTTGGGGAGGACCGCGCCCAACATCACCATCCGGTAGTCGAGAGCCGGCGAGGAGAAGACGATCAGTACGGCCAGAAACGAGAGGCCCAGGAACCAGAAGAACACGTCAGTCGAGCTTGGCGACCAGACGACCGCAGTCGGTGCATGGCTCGAGCGAGCCGGCCGGCAGGTGCTTCCACCGGTCGAGCTCGACCGCCGACATCGCCACCGGGCATCCGCCGCCCTTGCCTGCGTCGAACTGGATGACCGCATCCGGGCCATACGTGATCCGGAGCTTGCCGTAGTTGGTGAGGGTTGCCTCGTCGAGCTTCGCGGCAGCTTCGGCACGGTTTGCTTCGGCCGCGGCGATCTTGCCGTCCAGGTCGGCCACGTCGGCGTCCAGCGCCGATTGCAGCTCCGCTCGTTTGGCCTCCATCTCGCCGCGGGCCGCCTCGGCTTGCACGAGTTGCTCGTCGAGCGGTTCGATCTCCATCAGGAGCTCGATCGCGGCGTCTTCCTTCTCCGACTGCTGCGACTTGAGGCTGGCGATCTCCTCGCCCAGCGCTGAGGCCTCTTTCGGGCTCGTGACCGAGCCGTCGTAGAGCTTGGCGTCGAGCGTGGCCGCCTTCTCTTCGATGTCGCCGGCCTCGTTCTCGATCTGGCGTTGCTGGGTACGCAGCGTGTCTCGCTGCGCTTCCGTCGTCGCTGCCGCCCCGTCCAACTTGGCCCGCTGTTCCGCGAGCTCGACCAGAAGCGCCCGCTCCGGGAGATGCTCGTGCCGGTACCGAAGTTGATCCAGCTCGTTGTCGATCTTCTGGACATCGAGCAGAACGGTCAGCTTTTCCATGAACCCCCCAGGTGTGTTCGCACCACGGTAGCCACGATGCCGCGGCGACGTCCTATGGGGCGGCCGTGGTGGTGGGAGCCGCCGTCGTTTCAGGCGCGGCCGTGGTTTCGGGAGCGACCGTGGTGTCTCCACCTTCGCCCCCGTCGCCGCCGTCGCCCTCGCCCTCGCCACCCTCACCTTCGCCGCCTTCGGGGGCGACGGTGGTCGTGGTCGTGAGCGGGTCGTAGGCGCCGTCGGGAGCATCGCCGATCACGCATTCGTCGGGGACGCCGTCCTTGGGCGGCCGGTCCACCGGCACGAGCAGCGCCGGGCAGCCGAGTTCGGGGACGGCGATGGGCGCCTGCGGGCGGCACCAGTCGACGTCGCCGTCGCCGTCCTGATCCACCTCGGCCCGTTCGTTTCCGCACGGGCTGATGCGTACGATCTCGGGCTCTTCGTTCTCGGCGTCGAGCGCCAACCGTTCGCCGCGGCGGCCGGGTTCGGGGTTGACGAACTCGACGATCGGCAGACCGGCCATGTAGTCGTTCATGAACCGACCCCAGATGATGGCCGGGAGCGAACCTCCGGTGACGCCGGCATCGGCGAATTCGCCGAACGCACGCACGTAGTCGTCGCGGTTCTGCTCGGGGTCACGCCAGTCGTAGCGCATCGAGATCTGGCCCTCTTGGCCGCCGATCCAGACGGCGGTTGCAAGCTGCGCCGTATAGCCGACGAACCAGGCGTCGTAGTTGGACTGGCCGGTTCCCGTCTTGCCGGCGGCCGGATGGTTGGCCAGCTGCGCCCGCCGTCCGGTGCAGGCCTTGGGGCAGGCCACGTTCTTTTCGAGGACGTCGGTGACGAGGCGAGCCGTCTGCGGGCGAACGGCCCGGAACGGCTTGGGGTCGTGCTCGATGAGCACCGTGGAGCCCTGGACGACGCTGGTGATCAGGTGCGGCTCGACGCGGATTCCGTCGTTCGCAATGGTGGCGTAGGCGTTTGCCATCTCGAGCGGCGTGATGTCGTACGGTCCGAGCGGCAGCGAGATGACGGCTTCGATGTTGGACTCGGTGACACCCAGATCCTTGGCGGTGTCCACCACGTTGTTCAGCCCGACGAGCTGCGAGATCCGCAGGTAGCCGCAGTTGGTCGAGCGCAGCGTGTGATCCTCGATCGTCATCGCTCCCGTACGACGGCTGCCGTTGTAATCGCCGGCCTCATACGGGTTCGGGTAGCCACCGGGGTTGTCGAACTCGCACGGCGAGCTGGCGTTGATGCTGTCGCTCGGCAGGAAGCCGCCGTGTTCAATTGCGGCCGCCAGCGCGAACGGTTTGAAGGACGAGCCGGTCGGACGGCCCTTCTGGGTGGTGACGTTGAACTCGAACTGCTCGAAGCCGGGCCCGCCGATCATGGCGCGCACGGCGCCGGTGCCGGGCTCGACCGACACGAGGGCGCTGATGATGCCCAGGTCGTTCTGCGGGAACTCCTGTGCCATGGCGTTCTCGGCCAGCGCCTGCGCCACCGGGTCGAACGTGGTGTAGACCTCGAGGCCGCCCTGGAAGACGGTGTTGATCCGGTCGGCCCGGGTCTCGCCCAATCGGGGATCGTCGAGCAGCGTGCGCTTCACTTCCTCGACGAAGTAGGTGTCGAGGAACTTCTCGCCTTCGAGCTGGCGGTACCGGGGCAGCGGCGAGTTGTTCCAGATCTCTCGCTCGTCCTGCGTGATGAAGCCTTCGGCCACCAGTCGACCAAGCGCCGTGTTGCGTCGCGTCAGCGCGTTCGTCGGACGGTAGACGGGGTCATACAGGCTCGGGTTGGAGATGAGGCCGGCGAGCAGCGCCGATTCGCCGTAGTCGAGTGCGCTTGCGTCTTTGTTGAAGTAGAGCTCGGCGGCGGCCTGCACGCCGTAGGCGCCGCCACCGAAGTAGACGGCGTTCATGTACCGCTCGAGGATCTCTTCCTTCGTCATCTGCTCTTCGAGGCGCATGGCGATGGCGGCTTCAGGGATCTTGCGTTCGAGCACCTGCTCGTCGCCGACCACGCCGAGCTTCACGAGCTGCTGGGTGATGGTCGAACCGCCCTGTTCGATGCCGCCGGCCGACACGTTCGTGACCGCAGCGCGGGTGATGGCGGCGACGTTGACACCGGTGTGCTCGTAGAACTTCGCATCCTCGACGGCGAGCACGGTGTTGATGATCTCGGGAGACATCTCTCCCAGCGGCAGGCTCTCGCGGTCGATCTCGGCCCGCAGTTCGGCGATGAGGTCGCCGTTTGCGTCGTAGACGACGGTGGTCTGCTCGAGAATGGAGAGGTCGATGGGTGCCGAGCTCGTGGACTTCGCTCCCCAGATGTCGGCCAGCGAGGGGCCGAGGGCAGCAAGAGTGAACGCCAACGCCGTCCCGCCGAGGACGAGAGCGGCCAGCAACTGAGCGATGGAGAACACCGAACGGAGAATGACGCGCACGGTCACAACATAGTGCGACCACTGTTCTCCGATGCGTCACGCCGAGCAGAATTCACCAGTGAAAAATAGGAAGAACCTCGCCGAGGGGGGATTCGGCGAGGTTCTTCGGAAAGCTGTCAGGCCCAAGGGGGGAAGGGTGACTGCAGCTGCGGTGCTGAGCACCGGCTTATGTCCCTTATTGTAGGAGTCTCGTTGGTGGGTTCGGAGGCCAAAACCTTGTGACGTCAGACACCGGACTGTGCCGTGGGGCATGCCTGATCGCGCTGTTCGTGGCATCGCTGACCGGCTGTGCGAGTTCCCTCGGTGATGGGGGCGTCATTGCCCCCACCGACGAGCAAGAACCAACCACAGCCGACAACGGACTGGAGGATGACGTCGCCTCGGCGTCGATCGACGCGCCAACGGTCACCGCACCCGACGGGTCGCATCTCACGATCACGCTGGACCGCGTCAGCGATGGCGACAGCCTGCGGGCCACCAGCTCCGAAGGCGACCTCGAGATCCGTCTGCTCGGGCTGAATGCGCCCGAGGGGGACGAGTGCTTCGGCGACCGTTCCGCGACCACGCTCGAAGGCCTCCTCGATGCAGACGAGCTGCGGCTGTCGCCGTGGCCACCGGAGCTCGACGACTTCGGACGCACGCTCGGATTCATCGTGGCCGACGGGGTCTTCGTGAACCACGAGCTGATCGTGACCGGCCATGCCGTTGCTCGAGACCAGAGCGACCATGCCTTCGCCGAAGCGTTCGAGATCGCCGAGGAGCACGCGTCGACCAACGGCCTCGGGCTGTGGGCGAGTGATGCCTGTGGGGAAGACACCGGCAGCCGCTTCGAGTTCGTGGAGATCGTCGCCGATGCCCCCGGGAACGACCAGGAGAATCCGAACGGCGAGTGGGTCATCTTCGAGAACGTCGGCGATGCGGATGCCAACCTTTCCGGCTGGTCGCTGCGAGACGAATCCACCCGCCACAGGTACGAGTTTCCCGACGTGAACGTGGCGCCCGGCCAGCTCGTTCGCGTCCGGACCGGTTGTGGCACCGACGAGGTCGGATCGGGCCAGATCGAGCTGTTCTGGTGTGATCCGGAGCCGCCGGTGTGGAACAACGGGGGCGACACCGCATTTCTGCTTGATTTCAACGGCTCGATTGCCGACTACATGGAGAGCTCGAGAAATCGGTGATCACCCAATCACGTGCGATAGCGTTCCGGGGATGACCGACGTCGAAGAGCGGGAACTCAACATGGCAAACGCTCTGCGCCGCGGTCCCGGTTGGTGGATGGACCCGGAGGGCAACTGGAATCCACCAGAGATCTGGCCAGAATCCACTCCTCCCCTGCCCGACTGGGTGCGCGATGCCGAAGGCCGTTGGCATGCGCCGGACGATGCTCCCCCAGCAGCGCTGACGGTCGTCCCGGAACCCGCGGTCGAGGCCGATCCAGAGGTTGCCGACGCGGCAGCCGCCGTCGCACCGGAACCGACGGCCCCTGCGTCTCCTCAGCGAACCCACCGCACGGCGTCGAGCCTCAGCTATGCCGCCTACTCGAAGCTCGAACCCATCGAAGAACCTCCGTCGGGGGTCACGCTCAAGCGGGCGCTGTTCGCCGCCCTCGGTGCTGCGATCACCGCCGCCATGTTCGGCGCCGGTGTCACGGTTCTTCTCGGGCTCTTCTGACCCTCCGCTGCACGACGCTGTGGC
>CALBVR010000402.1 GCA_937969565.1 uncultured Acidimicrobiales bacterium
ACCCGGGCGGTGCCGGACGACCTTTCGACGGGTTCGTCGATTTCGATCGACGCCTCGGACGTTCGTTACGTCGTGCGATCGGTCGGCCGGACCGACGACGGTGTCCCGCGGATCGATGTCGAACGCAGCCCGCGGGCGAGCGAGCCTGCAGCCGTCGATGTCGCCGGGGCCCGGGCGACAACTCGGCGAGTCGCCTCGACCGACGGGGTCGATGTTGCGCTGCATCACCTGGGAGGCGATGGGCCACCGTTGTTGATCTGCCACGCCACCGGGTTTCACGGTCTTGCCTACGCGCCGTTCGCCCAGGCGCTCACTCGGGCTCACTCGGTCTGGGCGGCCGATCTTCGAGGGCATGGCGCAACAGCTCCACCAGCGAACGGGGATTTCGCATGGGCCGGGATGGGCAGGGACGTCGCCGCGGCGGTCCGGTACATTCGCGAGCAAGACGGCCGCCCGTTGCACGCCTTCGGACATTCGATGGGGGGAGCCGCGATCCTGTTTGCGGAGCTTGCCGTTCCGGGAACGTTCGCAGGCGCCTACTTCTTCGAACCGATCGTCTTTCCGCCCGAGGCAGTGCTCAGCGAGGGCGAGCGGTTCATGCGCGATGCGGCTCGCGCCCGCCGCGCCAACTTCCCTGACCGGGAGGCCGCCTTCGTCCGCTACGGCTCGAGGCCACCACTTCAGGCGCTCCGCGAGGACGTGCTCGCGTCGTACGTGCAGCACGGATTCGTGGATACGGCGGATGGTGACGTCACGCTGGCGTGTGAGCCGTCGTCGGAGTCGGCGACGTTCGGGGCGCCGAACAAGCTCCTCCTTGCGGATGTGGAGGGCGTGGAACTTTCGGTGGCGGTTGCTGCGGGGCGCCGGTCCGAGGCAGGGTCCCCGGCAGACTTCGCTCCCGAGCTGGTGAAGCGACTCGAAAACGCCGTACTGGACGAACACCGCACGTTGGGGCACTTCGGGCCGCTCGAAGCGCCGGATCGGATCGCCGAACGAGTGATGGGCTTCTTCGCCGCCGGTCCAGAGGCAATTACCCCGGGGTAACGCCCCAATCGCCTGCGGACCTGCAACGCTGTTGGGGTGAGTGCCGGACATTCCCTCCCCACGACCGCCGAAACCAAGGCGGTCATTCCCGATCACTGCTTTGAACGGATCCTCTGGCGATCTGCGCTCTATGCATTGATGTCGCTGGTCCTCACGGTTGGCACCGGCCTGTTGGCGTGGCAGTTCCTTCCGTTGGAGTGGGCGTGGACGCCGGTTTGGATGGCGTATGCCGTCGTCGTTGGAACGTTCTCGACCGGGCTGTGGGTCGTGGCGCACGAGTGCGGCCATCGGGCGTTTTCCCGGGGCACTCGGCTGCAGGACACGGTCGGCTTCATCCTCCACAGCGCGCTGTTGGTCCCGTACTTCAGCTGGCAGCGGAGTCATGCGATCCACCACGGCAAGACCAACCATCTGACGGAAGGGGAGACGCATGTCCCCAAGCGATTCGGTACGCGGCAAGGAAAGCGGGCGCTCGCCGTTCGCGCCCGCATCGGCCCCCGTACGCACGGCGTCCTGACGATTCTCGGTCGGCTCGTCGCCGGCTGGCCGCTGTATCTGCTGGTGGGTGCAACGGGCGGCCCAGAACGGGGGCTGACGAATCACTTCTGGCCTTCGAAGCCGTTCTCGAACGCGTTGTTCCCGAATCGATGGGCCCGAAAGGTGCGGTGGTCTGCGGCCGGCGTGTTGGCAACCATGGCGCTGCTCGCCTGGTGGGCGGTTGCCGCAGGCTCGTTCTGGCCGGTGCTGGCGCTCTACGGCGGTCCCTACCTCGTCTGCAACATGTGGCTGGTTGCGTACACGTGGCTGCAGCACACCGACGAGGACATCCCGCACTACGCGGACGACGATTGGTCCTTCGTTCGGGGTGCGTTCTGTTCGGTGGACCGCCCGTACGGACGCCTGATCGACCTTCTGCATCACCGCATCGGGTCGACGCACGTTGCCCATCATCTCGATGCAAAGATCCCGCACTATCACGCTGCGGCCGCGACCACTGCGATCGCGGACGCCTTCCCGCACCTCTACCGCTTCGACCCGACTCCCGTCCCGAAGGCACTGTGGCGGGTCGCGAAGAACTGTCACGTCGTCGCTCCTGCGTCGGACGGTTGGCAATTCACCGAGTCGGGAGAGCCAGAGCTCGAGCGAGCCGCCTGAACGCACGCCTCAACCCCGGTCCGGTTGCGACCGATTGGGAGGCATGCACAGAACACTCGTTCAGGTCGTGAAGATGCGCATGGGGGATCTCCTCGTGGGCGACGTGATCAACAAGAACCCGGACGACCCGCGTGGTTGGTTCACCGTGCACGAGCTGCAGGAGCTGCCGAACAACGGTCTTGCGGTGCTCGCATCGACCTCGAAGAACAGCATCAACGGTTCGCCCGACGACATCGTTGGCGTGCAGGTTCGCCAGACGGTGGAACTTCCCGAGACGCAGATGTATCGGGATTCGCTTGCCGCCGAGGCGGAAGCAGCGGCGATGGCCAAAGCGGAAGCCGCAGCGGCTGCCGCTCCGGCACAGGCATCCAGCGCCCCACAGCCCGACGTGGCGCCTCCGGCCGCAGCCTGATCGTCAGCGTGCGGGCGCGACGCGCTCGCGGAGTTGCTGGAGGGTCTCGCACCCGGTCTGGTGCATGACGTTGACGAGGCCGTCCTGGAGCACGTCGTACGCGTGTCCCGCTCCGGTCTCACCGAATGCGGCCAGGCCGAACATGAAGGCGCGCCCACAGAAGGCGAAGTCGGCGCCGAGCGCGATGGCTCGGGCCACGTCGAGCCCGTCGCGAATGCCGCTGTCGAAGAGTACGGGCACGGACCCGTTGAGCCGTTCGACGATTGGTGGAAGCGCGTCGATGGCGGCGATTGAACCGTCCAACTGTCGGCCACCGTGGTTGGAGACCTGCACCGCGTCCGCACCGGTGTCGACGCACCGTTGTGCGTCGTCCGGGTCGAGGATGCCCTTGACGACGATTGGGCCGTCCCACCGTTCCCGAACTTCGGCGAGGTAGTCGTAGGAGAGCGTGCCACCGAGGTTGGCGCCGACGAACCCCGCTGCGTTCTTGAGGCTGGCGGCGTCGATGTACTTCTCGAGGGTTCGGAAACGCGGCACGCCGTTCTGCAGGACGCCGATGGTCCAGGCCGGTCGCCGCACCGAATCGAAGATGAGGCGGGGCCCGATGGCCGGTGGCATCCGGATGCGGGCCTTGCGCTGCCGCTCGCGGCGGCTTGCGGCCGGAACGTCGGCGGTGACGACGAGTGCGGAGAACCCTGCGGTCTGCACCCGTTCGAGGAGGTCGTCGCGGATGGTGGCATCCCGGGGTGGGTAGAGCTGGAACCAGCCGTTGGCTCCGGCGATCGGTCCGATGGTCTCCGGTGATTGGGTGCCGACGGTGCTCAGGACGTAGGGAATGTTGCGTGAGACTGCAGTCTGCGCAAGGGCTTCGTCGGCGCCCGGCCAGATCATGCCGGTGAGCCCGACGGGTGCGATGCCGATGGGGGAGGTGTAGGAGCGGCCGAACAGTTCGGTCGTCGTGTCGGGCTGGAGCAGGCCCTTCATCATCTGCGGCGTGAGCCGGACGCGGCGCATCGCCTCGAGGTTGAGGTCGCGGGCCTCCTCGGATCCGGTGCCGCTGTCCAGGTACTCCCAGGCGAAGTGTGGGATGCGACGCTTTGCGCGTCGTTCCAGATCGTGGATCGACGGATGTGTGTCCATCAGGTTCGCCATTGCACCAGCGTGCGTCCTGACTCGTCGAAGCGGCAAGCCAGCGGTGCAACTCTGTTTCAGTCGGGTGGTGGCTGGACCTCGACCCACGGCGTGGCCGGTGCGCCGTGTTCGGCAAGATGTTGCAGCAGCGGGATGAGGCAGCGGGGGTGATGGGGCTCGTCGAGGTCCGAGAGGTCGCGCACCGTCAGCCAGCGGAGCTCGCGGATCGCATCCACCTCCAGCTGTTCCCAGTGCTGCGGATTCGGCTCGAATCGTTCGGCGACGGACACGGCGAACACCTGCTCGACCTGATGCACCCATCGGCCTCCGAACGGAAACGTGCCGTCTCGTTCGAGGACGACCGGGCCGAGTTCGTCGGGTTCGACCCGCAGGCCGATCTCCTCCCACAGCTCGCGGCAGGTGCCGTCCTCCAGAGACTCACCGTCGTCGAGCCCGCCGCCGGGCGTCCACCAGAATCCACCTCGGCCCGGGTCGGCCGGGTCGATGCCCCGGATCATCAGGACGGCGCCGTCGGCGATCACGAGCGCCCGCCCGGCCCGCCGCTCGAGGATGGGGGTGCCATCGGGCCCGGTCGCCGGTGTGGATGTGGAGCCTGTCACTCCGGCGAGGCTACCTCCGGGGCGGGCCCGCGGTTAGCGTGGGCCAATGAAGCTGTCGCAGGGAACTCCGATGGTCGCGATCCCGGGGCCGTCGGTCCTGCCGGATGCGGTTCGAACGGCCATGGCCCGACCCATGCCCAACATCTACGACGGCTACCTCGTCGAGTTGTGCTTTGAGGTTCTTGAACGGTTGAAGGGCATCGCCCGCACCGACGGTCAGTCGTTCATGATCGCGTCGAACGGGCATGGCGCCTGGCAGATGGCGATTGCGAACACGATGCTTCCGGGAGACCGGGTTCTCGCATTGGAGTCGGGCCGGTTCGCCATCATCTGGGGCGAGTACGCGGCGATGGCCGGTGTGGAGACCGAGGTGATCCCCGGGGACTTCCATTCGCCGGTGGACATCGAGGCCATGACGGCCCGGCTGGAAGCGGACGACGGTTCGATCCGGGCCATTCTCATGTCGCACACGGACACGAGCAGTTCGGTGCGCAACGACGTTGCCGCCGTGCGGGCGGCCATCGACAGCGTCGGCCACGATGCTCTGCTCATGGTCGACTGCATTGCGTCGCTCGGCTGCGATCCCTACGAGATGGATGCGTGGGGCGTGGATCTCACCGTGTCGGCGTCGCAGAAGGGCATGATGTGCCCGCCGGGTTTGGGCCTCGTCTGGGCCAATGAGCGAACGATGAACGTGTTGGACACGGACCGGCCCCGGGTCGGGTACGTGGACTGGCACCTCCGGAAGGACCCCGAGTTCTTCTACGAGATCTTTGCGGGCACGCCGCCGGTTGCGCACATCCATGCGTTGGCCACGGCGTTGGACCTGATCGACGAGGAGGGCGGGTTGGACGCGGTGTGGGCTCGCCATGCGGTGTTGGCGGACGCAGTCCGCGCGGCGGCCGAGGCCTGGTCGACGCCCGATGGAATCTCGCTCAACATCTCGGATCCGGCGTATCGCTCGAACGCTGTGACGACGATCCGCACCGGCTCGATCAATGCGACCGACCTTCGGCGTCGGTGCGAGGCGCAGTCCGGATTGACGCTGGGCATCGGCTTCGCCGTCGCGCCGGATCACAGTTTCCGCATCGGCCACATGGGTTGGCTGAATCCGCCGATGATCCTCGGCACGCTGGCGACGATCGAAGCAACGCTGCAATCGATGGGTGCACCCATTGGCGGGTCCGGCGTCGCGGCTGCGGCAGAGGCGATCGGATCTGCGCTGGGCTGAGCTCAGCCAGTGGGGTCGGTGCCGCGCTGGATGATCTCGACTTCGAGACGAACGATGAGGCCGTCGGCGCCGAACTCGTAGTTGTCGCGACCCTCGACCGGCGCCGGGAACGCCGAGCTTCTGCACTCCCACCTGGATGTGGCGCGGGATCCGTGCACGTCGATGGATCGGACGTCCAGTTCCATGTCGGGGAGCGGCGCCTCCCACCCGCTTCGGAGCCGAGCGAGAATGGCCGCCTTGCCTTCGGCCGGCTCGGCACCGCCGCTGAATGGCTCGATGTACACGGCGTCGTCTGCGAAGAGGGCCATCATGTCCGTCTCGGCCTCGCGGCCCTGACGCATGGCGGCAAAGTAGCGGTCGATTGTGGCTTGCGGGTCGACGTCGGGGGCGGTCATGGGGTCGATGCTACGTTTCTCCAATGATCGGTGACGAGCAGCGAGCGGCCGTCGATGCGCTGTTGCGCGACGTTCGAAGTGACCCGACGAGACTGCCGATCGAGTCGATTTCGGCGGTGCGTTCGGCTGGCGTGGAGGTGTCCGTCGAGCGGCACGAGGGGACCGAGGTCGTGTGCATCACGCCGCGGGCGGACGATCGGCTGCAGTCGCTGAGTGCCCGTGAGCGGGAGGTCGCCATGCTGGCCGCCGCGGGTTACTCGAATGCCCAGATCGCTGCCGCCCTGTTCATCTCGCTTGCGACGGTGAAGGACCACATGCATGCGGCGCTCCGCAAGACGAGTCTGTCGTCCCGGGCGCAGCTCATCGCCGCCTGGTACGGCGGTCTCGGGCATGGTTCAGACGCCCTTGGTCCAGCGGGGTGAGACCATCCGGACCGTCGGCTCGCCGGCAAGCAGGGGCATGACGGCTCCCATGTAGCCGGCGAACGCCGGCGACTGAGCGTTGGCGCCCATGGCGTCGTGGTCGGCGTAGATCTCGAACAGGTGGAACGTGTCTGCGTCGTTGTCGTCGTCGCACCAGACGACGACCTGCTGCCCGTCGTTGGCTTCGGCCGCCGGAGCGAGGTGCTCGAGCCACAGCTGGTGGACGGTGTTTCGCTGGCCGGGCTGCACGGTCGATGTGATGATCATGGCAACGCTCATGGTTCCTCCGATTGGTTGTGTGCTGCTCACGGTAGAGACGGGTCCTGGAGCTGAACATCCATCGAAGGTTGGGTTGTGGTCGGCGCTCAGCGCTCCATGACTCGGGCGGCGACGGTGGCGCCCA
>CALBVR010000403.1 GCA_937969565.1 uncultured Acidimicrobiales bacterium
TCGCCGCCGCCATCGCCGTGCGCCAACCGCTCGTCGCAACCGGGACCACGGGCTACCGCGTCCTCCACGGCGAGAACGACGGATTCGGCGGCCTCGTCGTCGACCGCTACGACACCACCCTCGTCGCCAAGGTCTACACCGAAGCCTGGCTGCCCCACCTCGCACCCATCCTGCACGCACTCCACACCCAGCTCCACCCCGAACGCATCGTGCTTCGACTCGGCCGCCTCCTCGCCCGATCACCCATCGCTCCGCAACTCGGACTCGATGACGGCATGGTCATCGACGGAACCGCCCCCGACGGGCCGATTCCGTTCACCGAAAACGACCTCACCTTCGAAGCCGACGTGCTCGACGGCCAGAAGACCGGCCACTTCCTCGACCAGCGAGACAACCGACTCAACGTCCGACACAACAGCGCCGACGCCGCCGTGCTCGACGTGTTCAGCTGTACCGGCGGATTCTCCGTCAACGCCGCGCTCGGCGGGGCAGCCTCCGTCCACAGCGTCGACCTGTCCCCGCACGCCATCGCCACCGTCGGCCGGAACTTCGGCCACAACCCCGACGCCGCCGCCGGCACTCGCACCGTGTCCACCGTCGGAGACGCATTCGAGGTCATGGCCGAGCTGGCAAACGACCGCCAGCGCTACGACCTGATCGTGATCGATCCACCCTCCTTCGCGTCGAAAGCGCGGGAACGAGACGCGGCCATGCGCGCGTATCGCAAGCTCACCGAACTCGGTCTGCCGCTGCTCGCCCCCGGCGGCCGACTCCTGCAGGCATCCTGTTCCTCCCGGATCAGCGAAGACGACCTCGTCCACACGGTCGAAGCCGCCGTCCGCTCCCAGGGCCGGCAGATGATCGCCCCCGAGATCACCGGCCATGCCCTCGACCATCCGGTGACCTTCCCCCAGGGCCGCTACCTCAAGGCCATCTCAGCGGTCATCAACTGAGCGATTACGGTTGCCACAGTGACCGACAAGCGCCAGCTCAGCGTGCCGATGATCCAGACCGGCATCATTGCCTCCGCCCTGGCCGTCATCGTCGTTCTCGCTGTTCGAGGACTGGCTGACGGAAGCGACGATCTGGCCACCGACTCCGCTTCGCCGACCACGACCACCTCGTCGATCGCACCGTCGGGTCGGAACCTCGCCGACGTCGGAACGCTCGACGCGGACTCGACCGAAGCGGTGGGCGACAGCGAAGAGGGCGAGCCGAGTTTCGCCCAACGGCTCGAATCCATCACCGTCGTGATCCCCGAGACGACCTCGACCACCAGCACGACCGTGCCGGCGGCTCCGGCGCCCGAACCCATCCGCATCCCTCGACCGTCCTGCGCAGCCGGTCTCGAAGCCACCGTCGACCAGATCGCACCCTTCACGGGCCGGAGCGCAGCGATTCCGGCAGGTCTTCCCGCCGTCGTGGTCAAGGTGTCCAACAACAGCGGCGCGAGCCGTCGGGCACTGCTCGGCCTCGACTCGGCCGACATCGTCTACGAAGAACGCATCGAAGCGAACGCCACCCGATTCGCCGCCGTCTTCCACTCCGACCTCCCGGAGAACGTCGGCCCGGTCCGGTCCGGCCGCACGACCGACATTCAGCTCGTTCGCAACCTCGGCACACCCGTCTTCGGCTACTCGGGCAGCAACCGCGGCGTCGCCGCCCAGATCAACGAGGCCCGAACCAACGGTTGGCTCGTGCCGTTCATCAACACGGACCGTGCCCCGTTCGCCCGAGACGGCCGTTACTCCGCCCCCGACAACCTGTTCGTGGACCCCGCAAGCCTCGGCGCCTGCGGAAATGGTGGCACGCCCAGCCCCGTCTTCACCCATGGCGCCGCCTCCTCCACGACGGCACAGCCGGCAGCGTCCGTCTCGCTCGACGCACGGTCTCCGTACCGGTTCGATTGGGACGCCGGCACCGGAACCTGGTTGCGCAGCCAGGACGGAACAGCACACGTCACCCGATCCGGCGCACAACTGGCACCCGAGAACGTGGTCGTCCTCTTCGTGCCGTACGTGGCCAGCCAGATCGACGCGGCATCGGTCGACGCACAAACCGTCGGCTCCGGCACGGCATGGACGTTCCGAGACGGAACCGCGACCGAAGGCAGCTGGTCCCGACCAGGCCCGAACTCGCCGTGGACCCTCACCGACGCCGCCGGCGCCACCGTCACCCTCGCGCCAGGCCAAACCTGGGTCGTCCTCGCTCCAGCTGGCTCCGCCAGCTGGAGCTGAAGCTCGCGCTATACGTCGTTGCTTGGGCGGCCGTTGCCGTCCTGGGGCTGGCCGAACATGTTGGAGTTGAGGCGAGCGCTGTTGCAGATCTCGCGCATGATGTCCCCCATGTCGTCCGGCTCGTCGGTCTGCTTGCCCTGCGGGCCGAGGACCCAGCCTTCGGACACGCCGACACGATCGCCGACGACGTCGAAGACGCGTCCGGTCACCTTGGCGGACTCCGGTGATGCCAGCCACGTGACGAGGTTGGCGATCCAGCGAGGGTCCATGCCACCCTTCTGCTCGTCGGTGAGCTGATCCCAGCCCGGGAGGTTCTCGGTCATGCGGGTGTAGGCCGCCGGTGCGATCGCATTTGCCGTCACGCCGTAGTTGGCGAGTTCCATCGCAACGATGGTCGTGAACGCGGCGATGCCGGCCTTCGCAGCGCCGTAGTTGGCCTGCCCAACGTTGCCGTAGATGCCCGATGGGGAGGACGTGTTGATGATGCGGGCGTCGGGCTGGTCGCCGGCTTTCGACTGTTCGCGCCAGTACTTGGCGGCGTGGTGGGTGGGTGCGTAGGTGCCCTTGAGGTGCACGTTGATGACGGCGTCCCAGTCGGACTCTTCCATCTTGAAGATCATCCGGTCCCGCAGGATGCCGGCGTTGTTGATGAGGATGTCGAGCCGGCCGAAGGTGTCCACGGCCTGCTGGATCATGGCTTCGGCGTCGTTGAAGTCGGCGACGTTGCCACCGTTCACGATCGCCTCGCCGCCCATGCCCTCGATCTCGTTGACGACGGTCTGCGCCGGGCTGACGTCGCCGCCGGACCCGTCGACGTCGCCGCCGAGATCGTTCACCACGACCTTGGCGCCCTTGGCAGCGAGCATCAGTGCGTGCTCCCGTCCGATGCCGCGACCGGCTCCCGTGACGATTGCGACTCTTCCTTCTACCAAACGACTCATTGGTCCTCCTTGTGACGACGTCATGGTACACGGCGTCCGATTCGGCTAGTTTGTCCGGAGGCGGATCACAGAAGCGGAAAACCTATATGGGGCGGCGACCCAATCCTCAGCGGCGGGAGGAGTTGCTCGAGCGAACGCTCGAGTATGTCATGGAGCGCGGGCTGGCGAGCCTTTCGCTTCGTCCACTCGCGAATGCGCTCGACACGAGCACCTACACACTCACCTACCAGTTCGGCGCGAAGCGAGACATCGTTTCGGCGATCATGGGCGCGCTCACGGCCGCGGAAGCAGCCTCACCGTGGAGCAACGCGGCCCTGTCTCCGGCCCAGCGCGTCAAGGAAGTCTGGGCGGCGGCCTCAGACCCGGAACAGGCGGGATACCAGCGTCTGCTGCACGAACAGATCACCGTCGGTGCGCTCGAGGAGCTCGAGGAGCATGCGGCGGAGCGACTGCAGATTCGCCGCAAGGCGCTGGAGACCGCGTTCGTTCAGGCCGGAATCAGCCCCGACGATGCGATCACCGGAGCGACTGTGGTGTGCGCAACCATCGACGGCCTCGTGCTCGACCTGTTGGCCACCGGAGACACCGAACGGCTCGACCGTGCCGCCGCCTGGTTGGTGGAGCGGCTCGACGACATCGAGTTCTGACCGCGCCGATCTCGGCTCAGCCGCCTTCGGCGACCAGCTTCTCCAACACGAGTTCCGGACGCTCGCCGAGTAGACGGTCCAGCCAGTAGGGGCTTTCGAACAGCGCGAGGCGGGTACCGTCCGAGCGTTGCAGCACGTCGACACCCTGCATGGCCCGCAGCTCTGCGGCCGACGCTTCGTCGGTCGCTCGCGCCACCTTGTAGTTCGTGATGCTGAGTTCGACGGGGGCGCCGAATTCGTTCTCGAGTCGGTGCGTGGCCACTTCGAACTGCATCGGTCCGACCGCCGCGAGGATCGGTGCCTGGTCGCCGATGTCGGGGTCGCGCAACACCTGCACGACACCCTCTTCGTCCAACTGCGACACGCCATTGCGAAATTGCTTGAACCGACTCGTGTCCGTGACGCGTGCGATCGCGAAGTGGGCGGGAGCGAACGCCGGGATCGACGGAAACTCGACCTGCTTGGATTCCCACAGGGTGTCGCCGATGCGGACGTCGTTGGCGTTCACCAGCCCGACGATGTCTCCGGGGAAGGCCTCATCGAGGGTTTCGCGGTCCGTGCCGAACGCGGTGTGCACGTACTTGGTGGCCATCGGCTTGCCCGTGGCTTCATGGGTGACGACCATG
>CALBVR010000404.1 GCA_937969565.1 uncultured Acidimicrobiales bacterium
GCTGCGGCGCTGTTCTCGATGATCCATGGTGTCGCCGCTGTCGTGATGGGCGCCGACCAGGTGGTGAGCGGCCTGGCGTTGACCATTCTCGGGCTCGGATTGGCGGCGTTCCTCGGCGAGGACCTCGTGAGCAAGCGACCGGAGGCGCGGTTCGAATCGGTGAACCTCGGCCCGCTCAGCGACATCCCATGGTTGGGCGAGACGCTGTTCTCGATGAGCGCGCTCAGTTGGCTCGCCGTCGTGTTGGGTGTGGTGGTCTGGCTGGTGTTGACGAGGACCCGTGCGGGCCTTGCGCTGCGAGCCGTCGGCGAGAGCGCGGCGACCGCCGATGCGGCCGGTACCTCGGTGGTGAAGATCCGTCTGATCGCCGTGGCGATCGGTGGCGCGCTGGCTGGTGCGTCTGGCGCGCATCTGACGTTGGCGCTCGCTCCCGGTTGGAGCGAGGGCACGACTGCCGGCCGTGGCTGGATTGCGGTGGCGTTGGTGATCTTCGGTGCATGGCGGCCAGGCCGGGTACTCGTGGGCTCGCTGCTCTTTGGCGGTCTCATTGCGCTCGAACCCCGGCTGCAGACCTTCGGTGTGGAGGTGAGCCCGATTCTTCTGAGCATGCTTCCGTACCTGTTGACGATCGGCGTGCTGATTCTGTTGTCCGTGCGGTCGCGCAATCGTCCGAGCGTGGCACCTGCGGCAATCGGCGTCGCCTACCGGCGCGAGGAGCGCTAGCGCGAGTGGTGTGAAAGAGCGCGTTAACGGCGCGCGGGTTCGATGCTGGTGAGGTAGTCGACGGTTCGACTGGCCAGCTCGAAGGCGAGTTCGGGGTCTTCGAGGTCGGGCTCGATCCAGGTCTCGGAGACGCGGGTCCAGTTGGCAGCGCCGAGGAAGACTCCGGCCTCGGCTTCGTCGCCGAGGATCTTGCGCCAGGTCGATTCGGTCGTCATCACCTTGGCGAGTGCGGCTTCGTTGTCTTCACGTTTGGGATGTTCGGAGTGGAATCCCACCTCGACTGCCATGCCGTCGAGTCCGTCGATGTGGCGGCGGGCGAGGACCTGCGCTTCGTAGTGTTCGCGCGGCGCCTTCTCGGTGTCGAACCAGACCTTCACGCCCCGACGGTGGGCGCGAACTCGCACCTCGCCGAGTTCCTCGGGGGTGAGGGCCCGGATGAGGTCGGCGACCTGATCGAACAGCGGCAGTTCCACGGCCCCGAATCTAGACGGGTGCTCGTTCAGTCCAACAGCCCGAGTTCCCGCGCCCGGTCGACGATGCTGGCCCGGCCGGTGACACCGAGCTTGTGCCGGATGGACGTGAGGTGCGTCTTGACCGTGTTCTCGGAGACGACGAGTTGGGCGGCGAGCTCGCGACGGCTGAGTTTGTGGGGCAAGAGGACGAGAACGGCTTGTTCCCGGTCGGTCAGCTCTCGTGCGCCCACGGGCAGGTTCTCGACGTCGCGTGCGACGAATCGGATCTCGTTCTCCATCGCCTTGAGCCGGTCGTCCATTTGGGCGTCCGGAAGCGAGTCGGCCAGCGCCTGTGCCAACCGGAGTGTGGCGCGCGCGGTTTCCTGGTCACCGCGGCGGTGGTGCAGTCGGGCTTGCTGGAGCTCGATCAGCACGTCGGCGAGCGGCTCGGGGCGGATCGTGGCGATCTTGCGGGCCTCGTCGAGTGCGATGGCCGCGTCGGCTGGTCGGCCGGTGTTGGCGAGGGCCACCGAGCGGGCGAGGTGCGCAAGGGTCGGCTGATGGTGACGTTCGGCTCCGGGTTCGATCATGCCGAGGGCCTGGTCGGCGTAGGCGAGGGCCGCATCGTGGTCGCCGAGATCACCGGCCGCGGCAGCAAGGTAGAGCAGGCAGAACACGACCTCGAGCGTCATGTCGGTGGATCGTGCGATCAGGATGGATTCGCGCATCTGATCCATGCAGCTCGCAGGGTCGCCCGACCAGAAGGCAGCTGAGCCGGAGACGGAGAGTGCGGCCCCGTACCCGGCTTCGCGGCGGAGCAGCACGCTCGCCTGATCGTCGTCCTCCGGCAGGGCGTTGTCCTCCCTGCTCCTGGCCATCTGCACACCCTGGTTCGCATGTTCGACCAACATGCCGACATCGCCGAGGTGGCGAGCGCGGTGCGCCCGGATCGATGCGGTTTGGGTGGCCACGACGAATCGTTCGAGCTCGCTGGCCGCCGATTGTGTAGCCCGCTCCAGCCACCCGTCGATTCGGTCGTGCCAGCGAAGGTTGAGCGCGATCCACGCCATCAGCAGACACGTTTCAATTCGCAGGGTCGGGAGCTTTTCGATGCGGCTGACCCAGGCGGAGATGGTCTGGAAGTGGCCGGCGTTCGAGTAGAGCATCGAGTGGTCGACGAGCATGCGTTCGGCGTCGGCCAGGTCGCCGGCGTCGCACAGGTGGGAGATCGCTTCGTCGATCGCGCCCTGACCGACGAACCATGCTGCCGCTCGACGATGGAGCTCGGGCACCTGTTCGGGGTGGTCGGCGAGCAGCGCTGACCGGAGGTGTTCTCGGAAGAGCGGGTGGTAGGTGAACACCGTGGCGTTCTCGTCCAACGCGGACGTGAAGACGTTGGCGGCGACGAGCTGGCGGAGGATGCGAAGGCTGCCGATCTCGCCGGTCAGCTGGTCGCAGATGTCGGCACTCAGGACGGTGACCACGCACGTGGCGAGCAGGAACGCCCGCATGTCGTCGTCGAGGCCGGCCATCGCCTCGACCGCCAGGTACTCGGAGAGGTGTCGGGTGTCCCCGGTGAAGCGGGCGAGGTGTTCGTCGGGGTCGGCGGCATCACGGAGCCCGAGGCCGGCGAGATGGAGGCCGGCCGGCCATCCTTCGGTGCGACGGGTGAGCGCCTCGATCTGCTCGGGTCGGAGCTGGCCGACCCCGAATGCGTCCGCCAGCAGCGCGGCGGTCTCCTGTGCATCGAACGAGAGGGCGTCCAGTCGTGCTTCTGCCAGGTGGCCATGGCTGCGAAGGCGGCCCACTGGCAGGGGAAGGTCGTGCCGCGAGGTGCACACGATTCGAAGATTCGAGATGGGATGCCGGAGCCAGCCGGCGAACCCCTCTTCGATTTCGGCGCTGTCGATCACGTGCATGTCGTCGAGGACGAGGGT
>CALBVR010000405.1 GCA_937969565.1 uncultured Acidimicrobiales bacterium
GACATCGAGGACGTTGTCACGACCGGTGCGGTAGAACTCGTCCTCGAACGCCGCCAGGTTGACCCGGCGAACCTGATGACTGCCCTCACCATCGTCCGACCAAACGAGCCGCATCTGGGTCGTGAGGCGAGGCAGGAGGGAACAGCTGAAATCGGGGTCGGTGTCCACGTCGAGCAGCTGTTCACAGGCGACGTCCTGTCCGCCCGATCGCACGATGTAGGACTCGCCGGCGGCGACCGTCGCCGAGTTGGCCTCGACGGTCGTCACCCACTTGGAGGCATCAACCGTGCCTCGACGAACTGCCGTTCGCGAACCGCCGAAGTCCTCCCAAGACAGGTAGGCCTCGTCCCCGCCGATCTCGACCTGGATGCACTCGGCGATCGCCGGTGGCGGCGGTGGTGGCGCCACGCCTTCCTCACACGGAACGTCACGGACGCCGGCGTCGAGGCGGTATCGAACGAGGTACTCCGCATCCTGGCCGAAGGCGAACGCCTCCAGTTCAGCGGTGGTCATCGTCGTGGTCAGACGCCATTTGGTGTCACCGCCGTCCAGGGCCTGCCGAACGTTGACCGAGGGCGACTCCTCGCTCGCCGTCCACTCCAGGAAGATGTCGTCGCCCACCGACGTGGCCGAGCACCCGAGCTCCGCCTCCGCCGCTCCGGCCGGGCCCTGCCCCCGGACCGCAATGGCTCCGATCGCGATGATCGCAAGAAGCGATGCCGCAACCGCGGTGAAGAGCTGATGGCGGGTGAGAGGGAGAACACGCATCGTGAGAAAACTCCGGGCTTGTCGAGTGATGGGACGAGTATCACACCCTTCGTGGCCATCAGGGAAGAAAACTCCACGAATAGAGCTGAATTGCCAACATGGGTCTCCTGCGTTGAGTCGAACGGACCAGATCATCCCCGGAGCGAACGACAAGCACACCCCGGATTCTGCTGTCCGACCGGCCGAAGCCTCGACAGGTCAGGCGTCCGCCAGGGCGGCGAGGACGCGGCTTGGGGTGAGCGGGAACTCGTCGAACCAGACGCCGGTGGCGTCGTGAACGGCTGCGATGACGGCCGGCGCGTAGGTGATGTACGGCATCTCGGCCATGCCTCGAGCGCCCCAGGGTCCGAGCGGGTCGGCGAGCTCGAGGATGACGCTCTCCACGTGTTCGGGGATGTCGCCGATGCCCGGGATCAGATAGCCGCTGAACCGCGGGTTTCGGATTCGGCCGTCGACCACCTGCAGGTTTTCGCTCATCACGTAACCGTGCGCCTGCACGACCGCACCTTCGATCTGCCCGCGCACCAGACGAGGATTGATGGCCCGGCCGACGTCGTGCACGCTCGTCACCCGATCGACCCGGATGTGACCGGTTTCGATGTCGACGCTCACCTCGACCGCCTGAGCCATGTAGCCGTAACAGAAGTTCGGCTGGCCGGAACCGGTCTCCGGATCGAGCTGCTCGGTCGGCGGTGGCGTGTAGTGGAAGGTTCCGACCGCCGGGCGGGCGCCGTCACGCCACGCCTTCTCCGCTTCCTCGGCGGCACCCAGCACGGAGTTGCCGGACATGAAGGTCATGCGGGAAGCCGACACCGAACCGGAGTCTGCCGCCGGGTTGCCGGTGTCCGAGAAGTACCCGCGAACCTCGTCGAGGGGCACGCCGGTGGCGTCCGCCACCATCTGGCGGAGCGCCTGATGCACGCCCTGACCGACCTCGGCCGCGCCGTGGTAAAGCTCCGCACGCACGGGGAACTCGTCGGTGTCGTCTCCGTGCAGGTGGATCTCTGCCTCACAGCGTTCGGGAAAGCCGAACGAGAAGCCGACATTCTTGTAGCCGGAGGCAAAGCCGCGCCCACGCTTCACCGCGCCGGAGCTCGGCGGCAGGCTGGCGATCGGGGCGAACGGTTCTGCCGGGAAGAGCTCGCCGGCCATCTGTGCGTCCTCGGCACAGCGGTCGATCACCTGCGGCAGCGTCACGCCCTCCGGCATGATCGCCTGGGTGATTCCCTCGCTGCCGTCCTGCAGCGAATTGCGCCGTCGCAGCTCCACCGGATCCATGTCGAGTGCCTCGGCCAGCTTGTTCATCTGCATCTCGGCCACGAACGCGCCCTGCGGCCCGCCGAACCCCCGGAACGCTCCGCCGGGGACCGTCGTGGTGTAGATCGCCTTCGAGTCGATGCGGGCGTTCGGCACCTCGTAGGGCCCAGCCACCGACAGATGCGCGTTGCCCAGGACCTTGTTGGACGTGTAGTTGTAGGCGCCTGCGTCGAGGTGCACATCGGCTTCCACGACCGTGATGCGTCCGTCGTTGGTGGCGCCGAGGCGGGCGTGGATGGTTCCCCGATGCCGCTTGTGATGGCCGACGATCGACTCTTCCCGGCTCCAGCGGCAATGAACGGGCCGATCGATGCCGAGTGAATGGACCTTGCGGGCGGCGAGCGCCATGACGATCTGGAGGGTCATGTCCTCCTTGCCACCGAACGCTCCGCCGATGGCTGCGTAGATGACGCGGACCTGGTCGTCGTCGACGTCGAGCGCATGGGCGATCTGCTGTTGGTCTTCCCACGCCCACTGGCCTCCGGTCTCCACCGTGACCCGACCGTTCTCGTCGATCCAGGCGGTCGCCGCCTCCGCCTGCAGGTAGGCGTGTTCCTGGTGGGGCACCCGATACGTGCCCTCGATGACCACATCGGCGTCGCCCCAACCGGTGACGACGTCACCCTTGCGGATTGCGAGGCGGTGGTAGGCGTTGTCCGGCCCGGCCTCCGGGTGCACGATCGTCTCGTTGGCCATCGCCTGGTCGATGTCCGCCACGATCGGCAGCGGCTCCCACTCGACCCGGATCAACGCTGCCGCTGCCCGAGCCTGCTCGGAGGTCTCTGCGATGATGACGGCGATCTTGTCGGCCTCCCAGCGCGAGACCGTGTCGTCCACTGCGGTTCGACCGGACCCTCCGAGGCCGACCAACACGGGCTGGTCGAACATGGTCAACCCGTACTCGTTCACCGGGACGTCGGCGGCGGTCACGACGGCGACAACGCCATCAGCGGCCGCGACTCCGGAGACGTCCATGGCGAGCATCCTCGCGTGGGGCTGGTTCGAGAAGACGACGTGCGCCGCGAGCGCATCTACGGCGACCCCATCCGCCGCGTAGCGAGCCGCACCCGTGACCTTGTCGTGGGCGTCGAACCGGCGATCGTCGGAGCCGACGGTCATTGCGGTGCCTCCCCATCGCTCGCGGTGTCGGCCGATGCTGCGCTGCGGATGGCCTGCGTGATCGGGTAGTAGCCGGTGCAGCGGCAGAGGTTTCCGCTGAGGGCATGTTCGATCTGTTCATCCGTCGGGTCGGGGTATTGCTCGAGC
>CALBVR010000406.1 GCA_937969565.1 uncultured Acidimicrobiales bacterium
GAATGCCGACATCGGCGCATATTCGAAGAGCAAGACCCTCGCCGAACGAGCAGCCTGGGACATGGTCGAGGCGGACGAGATGGAACTCGTTGCGATCAACCCCGCTGCGGTTCTCGGTCCATCGCTCGGCGGGAACCCGGACGCGCAAAGCGTTGCGCTCATGACCGAGATGATCACCGGGAAGATGCCGATGTACCCCGATCTCTCCCTGGGCGTCGTCGACGTGCGAGATGTGGCCCGCCTCCATGTCAAAGCCATGACCACACCGGCTGCGTCCGGCAAGCGGTTCATCGCATCCACAGCCGAACCGATCACGATGGGCAGGATGGCAGAGGTCCTTCGCAATGCCGGCTTCGACAAGGCCCCGAAACGCAAGGCACCCACGCCCCTCCTGCGCCTGATGAGCCTGTTCGACAAGGACGTGAAGGCGATGTTGCCGCTGCTCGGCACGCGGGCCGTGCTCGACAACTCGGCGACGATCGAGATCCTCGACTGGCAACCGACTCCATTCGCAGAGTCGGCAGTTGAGATGGCACAAGCCATTCAGCGATAGCCCGAGCGGAGCAGCCGCTCTGCCCGGCCGCCTTCGTCGAGATCGCGCCGGAGGTTTCCTGACGCCGCTGCGGCTACCCTTGCCGAATGGTCGATCTTGGACACCGTCGTGAAGCGCCTCCGGTGGATGTGGAGTACTCGCCGCCCCGACACCTGCAGGGGTTGCCGTATGAGGTCGTGGACCGGTCGGAGATCCTGACGCGCAAGACCGAGCGCGACCTTGCGCTCCGCCAGCGCTCCGGCTTCCATCAGTTGATCCTGTGCACTGAGGGCGAGGGATACCACGACGTCGACTTCGAGCGGGTTCGCTTTCAACCCGGCGGGCTCCTCCACATCCACCCGGGCCAGGTGCAACGGTTCACTCCGGAACCGAGGTTCGAGGCCCAGATGGTCGTGTGGCCGGCCGCCTCGCATCACCGAGCCCCCGACGCCCCCGCCTGGTACCCCGGCTGCGATGTACCCACTTTCTGGCAGCTCGACGACGGGCTCCACCGTCGCGTGGCCGGCTGGATCGGCGAGCTCCGCTCCGAGCAGAACGCCTTCGTCAGCTCCGCAAATCAGCGGGCGCTCCTCCAAAGCGTGTTGGCAACGCTCCTGCTGCGGCTCGAGGTGGAGCTTCCCTCAGCCACCCCGACCACCAGCCGGTTGCCGACGGCGTACGTCGCCTACCGCCAAGCCATCGAAACCCACCTCTACGAACGGCGATCCGTCATCGATCTCGCCGCCGACCTCGGCTACAGCACCCGAACACTCGACCGCGCATGCCAACGGGTCAGTGGCCTCACCGCCCGACAGGTCCTCGACGAGCGATTGGCACTCGAGGCGCGACGCCTCCTCACGCACACGAGCCGACCGGCCATGCGAATCGGCGAGGACCTGGGCTTCACCGACCCGGCGAACTTCTCGCGGTTCGTGAAGCGGCATCTGGGCCAGACACCGGGCGAGGTTCGTCGCACGTCCTGACGGCAAGGCCGAGTGATCAAGATTGTCGTAATACGACAGCACCTTGTCACTTTCGACCACGACCTGAACCTCTGTCGCGTTCCGACAAGCGGCTGTCCCCCGCGGACCTAGACGGTTGCACCGTCTGCCGGAACGCTGGGCCCGGTATCGACCGTGCCCACAATCAGGAGAGATCACGTCGTGAAAAACAGAAGCATTCGAGCGTTGACCATTGCGGTCGCAGTGATCGTCGCAGCGTGCGGCAGCGACGCCGGCCCGCTGAGCGGCGCCGGGGACATCACGCTTCGGAACACGCTCGAGGAGGGTGGCGGCCCCGAGACCGCGTTCCCGGCCTTGTTCGGCCTCCCCGAGGACGCCTTCGACGAAGCCGGCAGCTTCAGCGCCGAAACCTCGGAGTTCCCCGCAGCGCTTGCGCAGCCCGAGACGCCCCTCGGCGAGATCAGCGGCCTGTACGACATCGACTTCACCGAGGGGCAGGTCACCTTCACGCTGCTGCCCACCGCCGATGACCCCTTCTGGGTGAACGTCTTCGAGGTGTTCCCTGAAGGCAAGTTCGACCGGTATTACTTCACCTTCGACGGCGGCCACGGCGTCACCGGATTCGAGAGCAGCGATGACACGGTCACGCTTCGCATCGACTCTTCGACCGTGCTCGTGGTCGAGATCAGCGAGGGGTACGACATGAACCCCGGAACCACGTTCACGATCGATCTGGAGAGCTGATGCCCAGCGACCCCATCGACCGGTTCGACGGCCGGACCATCAGCTACACCTACGACAACGGCTGGTCCTTCACCAACACGTTCGACGGCCACATCCGCCGATCGACCGTGCCACGAGGAGACTTGGAGGAGCACGTGGAGATCGTCGAGATCCGTCCACACGTGTACTTCCTGTCCTGGATCGACGACGAGATGGGCCTGCTGGCGCAGATCATCGACATCGAGACCGGGACGGTCCTTGCCGCGGTCCCCGAGGATTCGGCTGCGGGGACGTCGATACTTCAAGGAAAGCTCGACGACTGAGGTCGACCGACCCCTCCCGTCACGTGGGGTTCACCATCATCCGCCGGTGCGTGACAGACCAGCGGCGAGCAGACCCTCGACGAGTTGCCGGACCTCGGCGGCCCGCGGGTTCGATGCTCGGATGGTGAGCACCCACGGCGGCGGGGAGTGTTCGATTCCGGCAGTTGCCATGGCCACGACCCGTCCGTGGCGCAACGCATCGGCAGCCACGTCATCCGGGATGAGGCTGGCCCCCATTCCCGCTTCGACCGCCGCCAGAGCGGCCCGGATGTCTGGCACCACCACTCGCACCTCGGTGGGAGCGACCGATCCCGTGAGCTCGGCCCAGACCCGACGGGTGAGCGGGAGCTCCTCACTGAAGCCGACCCACGGTGTGGACCGCACCCACTCGCCGAGCGCTACGGCCGACGCTGCAGCGTCGTCGGCGAGGGACGGTGCCGCGACGAGCACATAGCGGCGGGCGGCCAACGCGTGCGACACGGTTCCCGCGCTCGCTCCCGGGTACGTGTGGGTGATGGCCACATCCACCCTCCCGGCTCGAAGCTGTTCGAAGGCCTCGCCGTCGTCGAGACCGAATCGGGCCCGGACCGGCGGTGCCGAGTCCAGGGCACGAACTGCGTGATGCTCGAACCACTCGGGCGCACAGCTGAGCACGAGTGGCAGGTCGGGCATCTCGGCAGCGCCTCGCTCGAGGCCCGACAGCAACCATTCGATCTGCTCGAGCGGCGTGGCGACCTCGCGCAGGAAACGGGCACCATCATCGGTCGCCGTCACGCCCCGACGAGATCGTGCGAACAGCTCGAACCCCAGCGCTCGTTCGAGGTGTGCCAATTGCTGGCTCGCCGCAGGCTGCGAGAGCCCCCGCTCCGCCGCGCCTGCGGTGACGGAACCGGCCGATTCCACGGCAATCGCCGTCCGAACCCACTCGACCTTCGACATGCGCCGATCCTTCCTCCCACACATTCGCGGGAACGATCATTGTCTCAGCTTATGAAACCCATCATCAATCATACTTTTTCAATGCCTGGGCCTTCCGCCACGCTGGAGGCGTGTGGATCCTCATCACCCTCGCCGCCACGGTCTTCCAGATCGCCCGAACCTCGGAACAGCACCGCCTGAAGGCGCTGCTGGACCCCATGGAAGCCGGCTACGTGCGATTCGCGTTCGCGTTGCCGATGGCTCTGGCCGGTGCTGCAGCATGGTTCACGCTCGGCCCGAACCCGATGCCCACCACAAACCCCACGTTCTGGGTTGCCGTGACCGGCGGAGGAATCACCCAGATCCTGGCGACCGTCGCCCTGCTCGTGTCGTTCCGCCAGCGGGACTTCGCCATCGGCACCGTCTACGCAAAGACCGAGGTCGTGTTCGTTGCGCTCGCTTCCGTCGTCCTGTTGGGCGAAGGGGTGACGGTGCTGGCCGCCCTCGGCACGCTGCTGTGCCTCGGCGGCGTTGCCGCACTGGCAACCGATGGACAACCGCGCCGCATCATCGAGGGCGGCGTGGACCCGGCGCTCTGGTTCGGCATGGCGGCCGGCCTCGGATTCGCACTGGCAGCCGTCGGCATGCGGGCTGCGACGACCGCGATCGATGGTTCCGCCGTCGACCGATCCATCGCCACCCTCACCGCCATGCTCACCGTCCAGACGCTCGTCCAGGGCATCGCCATCCGCCGGTCGTCAACGTCCTCGATCCGACGGATCCTCCGGGCCTGGCGGAACGCCACCGGCGTCGCATTCCTCTCCTTGGCCGGTTCGACTGCGTGGACGTGGGCGATCGCACTGGAGAACGCCACCCGGGTTCGCACGCTCGGTCAGATCGAGGTGATCGCCGCCTTCGTTGTTGGCATCATCGTGCACAACGAACGCCATGGCTGGTCGAGCTACGCGGCCGCAGCGGTGACGCTGGCCGGCATTGGCCTGGTCGTGCTCGGCTGAGCGACGATCAGCTCCGGTGGCGCCACTCCGCCGCACGGGCGGAGTCCATCTGCGCCAGCGCCTCGTCGCGGATGCGTTCCCGTTCCGCTCGGCGAGGGTGGTTGATGCCGGCGCCGGGAACCTGCTGGTCGTGTCCCGCCACGATGTAGCGGCTGACCCGCTGCGCGTGTGGTGAGAGCGTCTCCCACATGTCGTGGGTCATCGACCGGTTGAGCGCCTCGCTCCGGAACCACGGCGCCATGAACTCGACGTTGGGCATCGCCCGAACCTCGCGGGACAGGTTCGGGGTGCCACCGTGCCAGCAGCGGGCATCACGAATGATGGCCGAACCCGCCGGGAGCGGGCAGACCGTGCTGAGCCGCATCCACTCGGGCTCGTCGGCCAGCGTCGGGATCGGTGCACGGGAGCGCTGCGAGCCGGGAATCTGACGGATCGGGCCGTTCTCCGGCGTGAGGTCCACGAGCGGAAAGTTGATGTGCACCACCGGCACGGGAAGATCACGCATGGTCAGGCCGCCGACAGGGTCGTGGAGCTCGGTCCACACGTTGTCGCTGTGCAGGCCCTGATATTCGATCGCTCCCGGAAGGGCGAGATCGCCGCCGGCCCCGTACACGATGTACTCCGGAGAACCGAAGATCGACGTGAGGATCGGGGTGGTGGTCGGCAGGTCGATCAGCTCGCACCATTCGGGCCGATGGAACATGTGGCGCGAGACCGAGGTGCCACCGAAGGAATAGCGGTGCGGCAGGCCACCGGCGCCTCCCCCGACGGCACCGTCGGGATCCGCCTCCTGGATCATGGCGATCACCTCGTCGGCGGCCGAGCGCAGCCGGTCGAGCTGTGTGGCGTCGAGTGCGTCGCGGACCGCCACGAACCCGTCGCGGTGAAACAGCCGGGTCGCCCGGTCGACGTCGCCGGGGTCGACGACCTCCAGCCCCGGAATCCCGTTTCGTTCCCGCATGCGCTCGCGCAGCGCCGTCACGCCCGGGTCGTCGTAGTCGCGGGTCCAGCCATCGCAACGGGGGTCGCCGGCCACCAGGTTGAGGTGTTCCGGCGTGGTCTCGATGTCGACGGCGCCCGCCTGCGTGGCCAGCCCGTCGGGGTTGTCGTTCGACCCGACCGTCGCCACGTCGGGCCGGTTGTGAAAGCCGTTCGGCGGCACCTGCTGATTCCATCCAATGGCCA
>CALBVR010000407.1 GCA_937969565.1 uncultured Acidimicrobiales bacterium
TGACGAAACGTGGGGGGCGCGGAGACATTTGGGAATCCGCCCCCTACGGTGTCCGACCGAGCGGAACACGGAGGTGAAAACCCCGGGTTCCCGTTGCACCAGCGTGTGCGCCCGATACGCGGAGGGGCGTTCGGGCGCACACGCGGTCAACCCATCCAATGACGGATGTCGCACGGGGGCGCGTGGAAATTCTTCCGGCCGTTTGCCACTGTGGGGTCGTGGTGGCGATATCCTCTGAAACCTCATGCGTCGGTGCCCGAGCGGCCCAAGGGAACGGCCTGCAAAGCCGTACAGTCGCGGGTTCAAATCCCGCCCGGCGCTCCAGATTTCACTCCACGGGGTCGGCTCTGCCACACTGTCCACATGAACAGGCGGAAGTCGCCCCGTGAGTGACGTTTTCGAAGGCCCAGGTTGGTGGATGGCCTCAGACGGCAAGTGGTATCCACCGCATCTTCACGCAGACGCGTCCTACCGGGCGCGCTGGGTGAACGTCGCGACGACCGCGCCTCCTCCCGACACCAGCGACGAGGTCCTTGCCTCCGACCCGGTCCCGTCGTCCGCCCCGGCCACATCGATTTCTGCGCCGACCCCGGCTGCAAGCTGGGTGCCCGAGACTCGGGCGACCCGTCCGGTCGCTGACGTTCCGCCAACACCGTTCGTGTCATCGGACAAGGTCGCCGAACGGGCGGCAGCACTCGCCGACACGACCCGGGCCGATTCGACCGCCGAGGCTGCGACGGCACCGACCGCCATCGCCCCGGCGCCCGTCGCTCCAGTGGTAGCTCAGCCAGCGCAACCGGCGCCGGCTACGGCACCTCTCGGTGCGACCACCGTCGCTCCACCAACCGTGGATGCCCCGCCCGTCGCCGATCGGCCACAGGAGGCCGAAGAGACGATGGTTGCGCCCGCCGCTGTGGCCGCACCTGCACCCGCACAGATGCCGGAACCGGTTGTTGCGCCACACGAATCACCAACGCCGCTCAGCGCGACGCCCGGACGCGACGGGTTCGTGGGCTTCGGCGGGCCATCGTCCACGCCGGTGAGCGAAATTCTGAACCGACTGGGCGACGGGCACGCTGCTGCCAACGGAAGCAACGGCGTCCAGGCACGCGCCAGCCAAGCGCCGACCGTCGAACCGGAGCCGATTCCGGAACCGGTGCAGCCGACCGTCGCACCCGATGCCGAAACAGCCGCTGAGTCCGTCACAGACTCGACGGAGACCGTGCAACCCGAGGTGCGGGTCGGCCCCGACGAATCGCCCAGCCTCGACCCGATCGACTTCGAGCCCGCAGCTGCGCTCGATACCGAGACCGCTCCGGCCGAAGACCTGTCCGCCGGCCGCACTCGCCTCGAGGTCGGGACGCCACCGGATCGCGGCGAAGAGCGATTCGGAATCCTCACGCCCAACCGGCCCACCGAACAGCGCATCAAGCTGCAAGAACAGCCGCGGCTGTCCGAGTCGACCGATCTTGTTCCGGTATCGCTGCCCGAGATCGCCGTCTACGACGATGGGCCTTCGCTGCACGATCGCGCCGTGGCCACCGTGCTGTTCCTCTCCGGTGTTGCGCTCATCGTCGGCACGTTCCTCGTCTGGACCACCGGTCCAGGAACCGAACAGACCGGATGGGAGATGAACGACGGACTCGCAACGATCATCGCCGGCGTCCTCGGCTCGGCAGCCGCCGGCCCGATCTTCGTCGGCTTCCGCCACGTCGTCCCGAAGACGATTGCCATCCTCAGCGGGCTCGTTGCGTTGGTCGTGCCGGGCCTGCACGGCCTGGAGGCCCTGTCGGACTCTGCCCTCGCCGAAACGGGTGTTGGCGTCGGCTTTTGGACCGTGCTCGGCGGTGCCATCGCCATGCTGCTCGCCGGCGTCGCCGACCAGTCCCGCTTCGGGGACTGAAGATCTCCATCGAAGGTCGCAACCGGGGCGACACCTGCTAGCCTCGATGCTCCCGGGCCGTTAACTCAGTTGGCTAGAGTGCCACCTCGACATGGTGGAAGTCACAGGTTCAAGTCCTGTACGGCCCACGGGAACCCTCCGGGTTCCGCCAAGTTCGGCTCCGCCGAACTTGCACATGTCTCACCAAGCCGTGCCGAGCCTTTGGCTCGGCGTTTGTTCGTTTTGTGGGCCGTTCGGCGCGCTTCGCCTCGCCTCCGGCGGAGGGGAACCCTTCGGGTTCCGGCAAGTGTCGGCTGCGCCGAACTTGGTTCAATCGCCACGCTGCGCCGGAGGCGCCCTCAGCGCTGGGCGTCACCCTGTTGGGTGAAGGGGTCGCGTCTCACTTTCACCTGGGAGCGGGTCTTGGGGCGCAGGTTGTGATGAACTCTCTGCATGGAAACGCTGGCGTATCGAACCTGTCCGTTGTGTGAAGCGACCTGCGGGTTGGAACTCCAGATCACCGATGGCCGTGTCACCCGCACCCGCGGCGACAGCGACGATGTGTTCTCCTCCGGATTCCTCTGCCCGAAGGGCACCACACTCGGCCACTTCCACGAGGACCCGGACCGGCTCCGGCAACCACTCGCCAAAATCGACGACCGGCACGTACCGGTCAGCTGGGACGAGGCCTATCGCATCATCGCCGAGCGATTCACCGCCCATCGCGACCCCGACACCGACGCGGCCGCCATCTACCTCGGCAACCCCGTCGTTCACGGCCTGGACCTGCTTCTGTATGGGCGGGCGATCATCACCGCGCTCGGCACCCGGAACGTCTACTCCGCCTCCACGGTCGACCAGCGGCCCCGCGAGCTTGCCAGCGGACTGCTGTACGGGCTGTCGGTCACCATTCCCGTGCCCGACATCGATCGGACGGACGCGCTGTTACTCCTCGGAGCGAACCCGATGGTCAGCAATGGCTCGCTCGCAACCGCTCCGGATTGGCCTGGCCGAATTCAGGCTCTCAAGGATCGGGGCGGCTTCTTCGCCGTTGTCGACCCGGCACGAACCCGGACGGCCGAGGCGGCGGACGTCCATCTGCCGATCCGTCCGACAACCGACGTGCTCTTGTTGGCTGCGCTCGCCACCGAGCTGGTCGCCACCGGTCGGCACCGTCCCGATCCTGCAGACGCCGCGGTCCTCGAGCGAGTCGTCGACGCGCTGACGCAGTTCACACCCGACACGGTCGCGGATCGGACCGGAATCAGCGCAACGGAGATTCGAAGCCTGACCCGACGCCTGGCCGACGCCGAACGGCCGTGTGTCTATGCCCGAATCGGCACCACGGTCACGCCCTTCGGCACGACCGCGAGCTGGCTGGTCGACGTCGTGAATGCTCTGCTGGGGAGCCTCGATCGACCCGGTGGGGCCATGTTCCCGACGAGTCCGGGAGGTTCCCGCAACACCCGATCCGCTGACCCGACCGGACCAGCCGTGCGCCTCGGGCGCCGTCGTACGGCAGTGTCGGGGCTTCCCGTCGAACTCGGCGAGCATCCCGTGTCTGCACTCGCCGAGGAGATCGAGGCCGGCAACGTCACGGCGATGGTGACGGTCGCAGGCAATCCGGTCCTGTCCTGCCCGGACGGCGAGCGGCTCGACGAGGCGTTTGGCGGCCTCGACTTCATGGTGAGTCTCGACTGCTATCTCAACGAAACCACCCGCCACGCGGACGTGATCCTCCCGCCCCCGTCGCACCTGCAGAAGCCACACTTCGATCTGGCGTTCACCGGCCTCAGCATTCGGAACGTCGCAAACTTCTCGCCAGCGATCCTTCCACTCGAAGACGACCAGCTGGCCGAGTGGCAGATCGCCGCCCGGTTGAGCGCAGTGCTCGGCGGACTGACCGGAGACGACGCCGGAGCCTCCGCGGTGGACGATCTGATGGCGGAGCAGATCATCGGTGGGGTCATGAGCAGCCCCCAGGCGCCCGAAGCGCTCACGGAGGAGATGGTCCGATCCAGCGTCGAGGCCCGTACCGGGCCGCTACGGCTGCTCGATCTGATGGTCCGCAGCGGACCATGGGGCGACTGGTTCGGTGCTGGAGATCCCGACGGCCTGTCGCTGGAACGTCTCGAGGCACACCCGCACGGGATCGATCTGGGAGCATTGGAGCCTCGCTTTCCCGCGGTCCTGTCGACACCATCGGGGCGCCCCGAATTCGATCATCCCGATCTTCTGGCCGACCTGCCTCGCGTGGTCGAGCTGCTCGACGACCGCCCGCCGGCGCTCGAGCTCATCAATCGTCGAACGCTGCGGTCCAACAACTCGTGGATGCACAATCTTCGGATTCTGGTGAAGGGAAAGCCCCGCTGCACCCTTCGGATGCACCCGGAGGATGCGTCGCAGCGGTCGTTGGAGACCGGGCAGAGAGTTCGGCTGTCTTCGGCCACGGGCTCGGTGGAGGTTGCGCTCGAGGTCACGGATGCGCTTCGGCCGGGTGTCGTGAGCATGCCGCACGGCTGGGGGCACGACCGTCCGGGAACCCGGCTCCAGATCGCGGGGGAGCACGCGGGCGCCAACGTGAACATCGTGACGCCCTCCACCTCGGTCGATCCGCTCTCGGGTACCTCCCAGCTCACCGGTGTGCGCGTCGACGTCGTCGGCGTGTGAGCGTCGGACCCTGATCGGTCCTTGCGGCCATCGGCGCGGACGTCAATGCTGGGCGCATGCCAACCATCCTTTCCGGTGACGTTCCGTTGCATGTCCAGACGGACGGTGACGACCGTCGGCCGGCCGTGCTTCTCCTCAATCCACTCGGGACGACGATGGCCGTTTGGGAGCCGTACCTCGATGTGCTGACGGCGCACCACTGGGTGATTCGCCACGATCTGCGCGGGCACCGAGCCGACGATGCCGCGGTCGAGCCGTTCGGAATCGGCGATCTCGGTCGAGATGTGCTTGCCGTGATGGATGCCCTCGAGATTCCGCGGGCCCACGTGATGGGCGCGTCGCTTGGAGGAATGGTCGCGGTGTGGCTCGCGGCCGAGCACCCTGATCGGGTCGACCGCCTGGTGCTGGCGTCCACGGCTCCACGTCTGGGTCCCGATCGATGGTGGGAACAGACCATCGCCCGCGTCGAAACCGACGGCCTTCGACCCATCGCTGAACATCTCGAGTCGATCTTCTTCTCACCCGAGTGGCTGGCGGCGATGCCCGAGGACGCCGAGGCCGCGCGAGACATGTTGCTCACGATTCCGATCTCGACGTACCTGGAGGGTGCCCGGTGCATCCTGCGAACGGACATCGGACCGCTGCTCGACGGTGTTCGAGCGAGCACGCTCGTGATTGCCGGAGAGGACGACCCGGTGCTGGCACACCATCCTGCGGTCGATCTTCTCGACCGGATCCCCGATGCAGAGGCCGTCGAGGTGGGCGGTGCACGCCATCGAGTGCTGTGGGAACAGCCGGACGCCCTTGCGACCGTCGTGTCCGAGTTCCTCACAGACCCCGACGCTCGGTGAAGATGATTGCTAAAGATCGCGCGCGGAGTGGCCGAATGTTCAAGGGGTGATTGGCGCTCCGGGTCAAACAGTGCTTGTATTTTCGGGTGCCACTTCTCGACCGCCGCTCCCGTTGGTTTGCCGCGCTCGCTGTACTCCTTGCAATCATCGGGTTCGCCTGGGCACCGGCACTGGCCCAGGACGATGAGGAGCAGCTCGAAGAGCTGAAGGCCGAGCGCGAACAGCTGCAAGAGGAAGCCGCGGCGAAGGCGCTGCAGGTCGACGCTGCCACCGCCGACTTCGACGTGCTGATCCAGGCACTCGACGACATCAACGCACTCGTAGATCTGCAGGAGGCCCGCCTCGCCGATGCGGAGCAGGCCGTGCTGTCGGCGGAGGAGCAGGTTGCGGCGGCCCAGCAACGCAACCAGGAGATCGCCGAAGAGATCGAGGCGCTCCAGGCGATCGTCGGCGACCTTGCGGTCGAGGCGTTCACCGGCGAAGCCGGAGCGAACGGGCAGGACCTCACCTCCTTCCTCGTGAACGACGACCCGACCGAAGCCGCCCGCCGCCGCAGTCTCGTCGAGTTCCAGACCGGGAATCTCAGCGACACCCTGGACCGGATGCGGGCACTCGTGACCGAGGCCGAGCTCGTCGAGGCACAGCGTGTGCGTGCCGTCGAGGCTGCGCTCGCCAACCGCATCGAGGCCGAGGACCGACGGGCAGAGCTCGACGAGGCCATCGACGCCCAGGTCGAACTCGTCATTGCGGCAGAGACCCGACTCGAAGCCCGACTGGCCGAGGCAGCATTCCTCGACGAGGTCGATGCGGACCTGTCGGCTGAGATCCGTGCTCAGGAAGAAGCGATCGCCCGTCGTATCCGCGAGGAAGCCGCACGCAAAGCCGCGGCCGAGGCGGCAGCACGACGGGCCAACCTCGTTCCACCGGCCGGCGAAGATGATCTGGTCAATGCCGAGGGCTTTCTCGTGCATCAGAGCGTTGGTGACTCCGTGACCCGGATGATCCAGGACGCCCGCAACGACGGGGTGAACCTCACCGGCTACGGCTGGCGTTCGCCGCAGCGAACCGCAGAACTCCGTGTCATCAACGGGTGTCCGGACGTGTACGACTCGCCACCGAGCAGCTGCCGTATTCCGACCGCTCGCCCCGGACAGTCGATGCACGAGCGGGGCCTGGCCATCGACTTCGCCAGCTGTTGGCGGGGCTCGCCGTGTTTCGTGTGGCTTTCGAACAATGCCGCCAACTACGGCTTCCGGAACCTGCCGAGTGAGTCGTGGCACTGGAGCACCAACGGCAGCTGAGGCCGCTCCACATTCGTGACGCGGCGCGCCAGCGCATCGCTCCGATGCGACTAGATTCTTCCGGATGGCCGGAGTGGAGTCCCTTGTCGCGCGTGCACACACCTTCATGGTGGTTGTCGTGCTGTTCGCCATGCTGGGCGCTCTGACGCCGGCAGGAGCACAGGACGAGGAAACGGTGCTCGATGACCTCAAGGCGCAGCGAGAGGTGATCCAGGAGGAGCTCGCAGCGCAGGCGCTCGACGTCGATGCTGCCACGGCAGACTTCGACGTCGTGGCGGAAGCGCTCGACAACCTCAACGCACTCGTGGATCTGCAGGAGGCCCGATTGTTGGCCGCCGAGCAAGCCGTGGCGAGCGCCGAGGCGCAGGTGACCGCAGCCGCCGCTCGAGCCGCGGAGATCGAAGCCGAGATGGACCTGCTTCGGGGAGATCTGGCGGACTTGGCCGTGGCATCGTTCACCGGGGAGTCCGGACCAAACGGCGAAGATCTCACCGCGCTGCTGCTCAGCGATGACCCCTCGGAAGCGGCGAGGCGTCGGAGCCTCATCGAGTTCCAAACCGGATCGCTCACCGACGGCCTCGATCGGCTCAAACAACTCGTGGCGGAGGCTGAAGACGTGGCGGCACAGCGGCAGGTCGCCGTCGACGCGGCCGAGGCTGGTCGGCAACGGGCGCTCACCCGCGAAGGCGAACTCGACGAGTCGCGCGCCGCCCAATTGGAACTCGTCGCCGCCGCAGAGACCCGACTCGAAGCCCGGCTCGCCGAGGCCGCGTTCATCGAGGAACGCGACGCAGAGAAGGCAGCGGAAATTCGCGCGCAGGAAGAGGTCATTGCACAGCGAATCCGCGCGGAGGCTGCCGCCGCAGCGGCAGCAGCAGCGGCGGAGGCTGCCGCGAATCGGCCGCCCCCCATCCCCCCGGCGCTGCCCGAGGACATCCGCTCGGTCCAGGGCATCGAGGTGCACAAGGACATCGCCGACCGGGTCGACCAGCTCCTGACCGCCGCCAGGAACGATGGTATCGACCTCGGTGGCTGGGGCTACCGCAGCAATGTGCGCCAGATCGAACTGCGGATGGCCCACTGCGGAACCTCCGAATACGCCATCTGGGACATGCCTGCATCGGCGTGTTCGCCGCCGACGGCCCGGCCCGGTCAGTCGAACCATGAGCGTGGTCTCGCAATCGACTTCACATACAACGGCGCCTCAATGACCTCACGATCAAATCCGGGGTTCGTGTGGTTGGCAGAGAATGCGGCCCGCTACGGGTTCGTGAACCTGCCGAGTGAGCCCTGGCACTGGAGCACGGACGGCAACTGACACACAGGAACTGGGCCGATCGGCTCAGATCGACGCCGGGGATGACGATGGAACCCGATGCGTTGGTCCCGTGGCCCCAGGCGGCCGAATTTCTTGCGCGCGGCGACCACCGCAGTGCTCATGGCGGTGGTCCTCGCGCTCGTTCTTCCCGCCGCGTCGGCACAAGAAGATGTCGAGGAACTCGAGGAACTGCAATCGGAGCGAGAGGAACTCCGTGAGGAGTCCGGCGCCACGATCCAACTGATCGACGTCGCAAACGCGACCGTCGAAGAGGTCACGGAAGCGCTCGATGAACTGAATGCGATCGTTCGCGTGCAGGAGAGTCGCCTCGAGGACGCCGAGCGCGCGCTCGCCTCCGCAGAGGAGGCGGTTGCCTCGGCCGAGACGGAGCAGCTCCGAGTGCAAGCGGAAATGGAACGAGCGCGGTCGGACCTCGCCGATCTGGCCGTTGCAAGCTTCACCGGCGAACAGACCATCGACAGCGACGACATGACACAACTCGCCCTCTCGGAAGATCCGGGCGAGGCATCACGGTTCCGCCATCTGCTCGAGCTTCAGACCGGGTCGCTCACTGACGGCCTCGATCGACTTCGAGCGCTCGAGGTCGAAGCCGAACTGCTGATCGGGGTGCAGGAAGCTGCCGCGGAGGACGCTGAGGCCGGCCTGGAACTGGTGCAGAAGCGCACGGCCTCGCTCGAAGTGGCTCGCAACCGACAGGCGTTGTTGGTCCAGGCGGCCGAGACACAGCTCGAAGCCCGACTGGCAGAAGCGGCCTTCATCGAGGAACGGAACCTCGAGTTGGCCACCCAGATCAGGGATCAGCAGGAGGCCATCAACCAACGCATTGCGACGGTTGCCCGAACGAATGGTGTGGAGATTCCGCCACCAGTCGATCTCGAAGACATCGTCCTGATCGAGTTCTACGTCGACGAGCCGGATGACGTCGACCCTGCCGCAGCACCCGATCTCGAACCCGCTGAGGACACGGCGGACATCGACCTCGAGTATGCGGAGGATGACGGCTCCGACGCCATCGACGCACTGGCGGAGATCGCTCGACCGGCCGAGGTCCGGTTTGCCATCCAGGTCCACGTCGACATCGAGGAAGAGACCCGCGCGCTCTTCGCTGAAGCGTTCGAGCAGGGCATCGATCTGGCCGGGTGGGGTTATCGGCCGATCCAGCGCCAGATCGAGCTCCGGGCCGCGCACTGTGGCGGATCCGAGTACGACATCTGGCACAAGCCGGTGTTCGAATGCGCTCCGCCGACGGCCCGTCCGGGCTTTTCGAAGCATGAACAGGGACGAGCGATCGACTTCACCTTCAACGGCGCGTCGATCACGTCACAGGACAGCGCAGGATTCCAATGGTTGGCGGCGCATGCACCGAAGTACGGATTCGTGAACCTCGAGAGCGAACCGTGGCACTGGAGCCTCACGGTCATCGACTGACGATCAGCCGATCTGGTCGTCGAGACCCAACCCCGCCGTGGCAGCGAGTCCGATCCGGCCATCGAGCGGCACGAGGTGTTCCGGCATCTGCCGAACGAGATCGGCGGTCCCGAGTCCGTGCGGATCGTCGTGGGGGAGCGCGGCAGCGGCATGGAGGCCCGCTTGCAGACCGATCGGTCCGTCGATCGAGGAGGAGACGATGAGGCGTTGGCCGTCGTCGAGCCCGCGGGCGGCGGAGATGATGCGGTCGATGCCGCCGACAGCGGCTGCCTTCACGACCAAGACACTCGCGCCGGTTCGCTCCAACACGGTGGAGAGATCGGTCTCGGCTTCCGGCACGTCGTAGGCAACCGGTACCCCGGTGGCCTCGGCGATCACGCCGAACGACACCGGGTCGGACGTCGGATCTTCGAGGTAGGCCACGCGATGACGGCCGACGCGGCCGATCACACGAAGAGCCTCGTCGTGGGTCCAGCCGCCGTTGGCGTCGAGCCGAAGCTCGACGTCCGGACCACACGCCTCGCTCGCGGCGATGATGCGGGTGGCGTCGAGCGCGGTGTCTGCCGCCGCGACTTTGAGCTTGATCGCCGTGACCCCTCGGCTCACCTGATCTCGGACCAGGCCGTGCACATCCTTGGGGGACTCAGCGGACACGAGGGCGCTCGTTCGCACCATCGGTTCGCTTCCCGCCCGCAGCCACTGATGGAGCGGCAACTCGGCGTGCTGACTGGCGAGGTCGGCGAGCGCGGTGTGTGCCGCAAACCGCGACAGCGGTCCGAGGTCGGCGTCATCGAGGCTGTCGAGCAGCGCCTCGACGGTCGCGTTCGTGGCTGCGCTGGTCCATGCATCGAGCTCAGTGGCCATGCGTTCGAGGCTGCCGCCGGCAGACGCACCCGGGATCGGCGCTGACTCGCCAAGACCGACGGTATCCGCCGTTTCGAGGCGTACCCGGATGCCGCTTCGGTCGCCCAGGGAGCCGCGCGCCGTGGTGATGCTGCGGGTCAACCTGATGTCGACGGTCTCGATTGAGCTGGAGGTGATCTTCACGGCAGTCCTGCGCGGGAAGGGTCAGGGTCGCCCGCGTTCGTCACAGCTTTCCAGAAATTCCCCGAGGAGTGTTGCAACCGCGGTCGGATCTTCCAGCGGCAGCGCATGCCCGGCATCGGTCACCGTGGCTCGTGTGCCGAACGGACACACCTCAGCCAGGTGGGTGGCGTGTTCCACATACGCGGCGTCGAGCGATCCGGCGATGGCGAGCAGCGGACTCCGAAGACTCGCAAGCGACTCCCAAACGGGAGGCATGGACCCGGTTCCCGTTGCCCGGAGACTGTTGGCAAGCCCGGTACCCCGATTCCGTCGACGCTGGGCGATCGTCGCTTCCCGTTGGGTCTCGGTGAGGCGAGCGCTCAGCGGTGAGAACATCGGCAGCGCCAGCCACTCGTCGATGAACGCGTCGATTCCAACCGACTCGAGGTGGTCTGCCCGCGCCTGATCTGCCTCGTAGCGGGCCTGGCGTTCGATCGGGTCCTCGATGCCTGCGGTGGAGCTGATGCTCGTGACCGAAGCGAAGTACCAGGGGGCGCGGGCGGCCATGGAGAGCGCGACACGGCCACCCATCGAGTAGCCGGCCAGGTGGACGGTTCCGTAGGGCTGCGAACCGACGATCGACAGGATCTGGTCGACCACGGACGGCATGCGATACGGCTCGATCGTCGTGGGCGCTTCCGACTCGCCGTGGCCGATCAGGTCGATCATCACCGCCGGACGCCCTCGTCGTGCGTTTTCGCCGATCGCCTGCATCGTCGTTCCGTCGCCGGTGAACCCGTGCAACAAGACGAGTGGGTTTCCCTTCCCCGGCAGCGTGCGAACCGTCAGCACCGTGCCGTCGGGGGTGGGATGTCGGTGCACGATCACGTCGGTCACTGGCACTCCTGCGCAACAGCGGCGACGCTTGCTCGGTGGAGCCGAACTGCGTCCGGCGTGTCCACCGGCATCTCGATGATCGAGACTCCGGGCTCGCCGACGGATTCGGCGAGCGCGTCGCCGAGGTCAGCGGGTTCCGGTGTCCGGTACACGATTCCGGCATGCCCGGACAGGAAGCCGAAGGTCGTGCCGTGTGGCGTGTGGAACAGGGTCCGGTATCGGTCGGCCTCGAGCGCGTCGTGGATCGGGAGGAACGAGAAGATTCCGCCACCGTCGTTGTTCGGCACCACGAGCGTCAGGTTCATGCCGGTCCGGGCTGCATCGAGGACCGAACCCACGTCGTGAAGTTCGGCGACGTCACCGATGAGCACGACCGCTCGGCCTCCCGGATGCGCCCCGGCAACGCCCGATGCGGTGGCGACGACGCCATCGATGCCGTTGATACCGCGGTTGGACACGACGACCCGG
>CALBVR010000408.1 GCA_937969565.1 uncultured Acidimicrobiales bacterium
GATGCCGATGCGTTCGCGCCACGCCAGTGGAGCGGTCTCGGGATCTTCGCCGAGCACGGTGACTTCGCCGCCGGTTCGGGGGCGGAAGCCTTCGAGAATCTCGATGGTCGTGGTTTTGCCGGCGCCGTTGGGGCCGAGAAAGGCGAGGATCTCGCCCGCTTCGACGTCGAGGTCGATGCCCTTCACGGCGTGGTGATCGCCGTAGGACTTCACGAGGTTTCGGACCGTGATCGCAGGGCTCATGCGCCGATGCTAGCCATGGCCGCCGGTTGCCATCGGCTCGGCGGAAAACAGGTCGAGCGGGGCGTTCCACCCGCCACTGGAACCACCCCGCTCGACATACGTTCGGCTCGTCTCACGCCTGAGGAGCCTCGAGTTCGCCGCTTCCGCCAACGGTGGACTCGTGCAAACGCAATCCTGAGCGTAGCGCGCTTTGGACATTAAGTCCAAAGTCTCTTTGTCCGATACTGTGCTTGAGTCCCGCCCCTGATCCTCGGAGATGAACTGGTGGCACCGACCGGACGCCGGAAACGGCTGAGCGCGGAAGAGACTCGTGACCGTCTCGTTCGCGCGGGCATCGACTCGATCATCGCCAATGGGATGACCATTGGACTCGACAGCGTGAACCTGGAACAGGCAGTTGTCGATGCGGGTGTTTCGCGTTCGTCCGCGTATGCGGCCTGGTCGCACGACGACCAGTACACACCGCAGGAGTTGTTTCAGCGCACGGTGCTGCGCCAGGCGGTGGTCGAGCGGAAGGAGACGATTGCGAACACGCAGTCCTCGGTGCTTGAAGTGATCGAGCGCATGCGCGATGACGGCCCACGGGCCTTGTTGTCGGAACTCTCGCGAGTGGCCGGTGGGTTGAACGCACGCGCGGTTGCGGATTCCCGGAGCTGGCAGCTCGTGGTGGCGTTGCGTTCGGTTCTGCACTCGGCGGCGCCGGAGGCCCGCGATCACGAGTTGGCCGATTGGGTGTCCGAAAGCGAACGCCTCTATCGGGAAGAGACGATCGAGGGCATCTACCGTCCGTTGACCGAGGTGCTCCGGATCAAGCCGAGGGAGGCCTACGGCGACGCCGCCTTCCACTACGGCGAGATCACGGCTGCTGCGTTGTCCGAGGGATTGGCGCCGCGCTACTTCATGTCGTCGAGCGAATATCTGGAAGGCATCGTCCGCCCCGGCTGTGACGGGGTGGAACGGGAGTGGTCGCTGTTCGCGATCGTGTTCGAGCAGTTGGTGCTGACGTTCTTCGAGCCGATCGACCCGGCGGAGTGGGAGACCCCGATCAGCGCTTCGTGAGCACGTCGAACACGACGCTGCTCTCGAACGACACGCCGTCGTCGCCCACCGTGCCGTGTTCGTGGAACAGGTCGCGCACGGCCTCCCGATGGGTTTCCATCGCTGCGGCTCGGCCGGGGTCGATACCGACCATCATCGATTCGTATGCCGCGAAGTCGGCGTACGTGCGGAGCGTGGCGTAGCTGCCCTGAGCGGCTCGGTCGAAGCCCAGTGCGTCGGCCTGATCGATGGCTGCCTGTGCGTGTGCGCGTACTTCGGTTTCGTCGTCGATCAACCTGCTGACCTGGTGGCCGAGTCCGGCGGCGACGGGTTCGGCGATGTAGGCGACGCCACCCGGTCGGAGCACTCGGTGGGCCTCAGCGAGGGCGTCGACCATCTCGTGCTCCGGCACATGGTGGAGTGAATAGATGAAGGTGACGACGTCGAACGTGGCGTCCTCGAATGGAAGGTCCTGTCCGACTGCGTTGACGTAGTCGAGCACGTTGTCCGGATCGGCTTCGAGGGCCATCGTCCGCATCACGTCGCCGCACTCGACGCCCACCGGTTCGGCACCACGTTCGCGCATCCACCGGACGAGCCCGCCGGCACCACAGCCGACGTCGACCACGGAACGGTCGCGCAGTTCCACATGGGCGGCGAGGTTGTCGTGGTCCGTCGTGTGCGTCATGGATCCGACGGTATCGGTCGTTCAGCCGGCGGGGGTGAAGGTGGCGGGCAGGTGCTTCACGCCGTGAATGAAGTTCGACAGCAGGACATCGGGGGGACCGGCCGCCTCGATGTCGGGCAGACGCTCGAAGAGCTGTTCGAACATGATGCGAATCTCGCGGCGGGCGAGATGCGCGCCGAGACAGAAATGTGGGCCGGGCCCGCCGAATCCGATGTGACGGTTCGGGTCGCGGAGCACGTCGAATCGGTGCGGGTCGGGGAACAGGTTCGGGTCTCGGTTGGCGGCCAGGTAGATCATCGCAAGCTTGTCGCCTTCGGCGATGTCGACGCCGCCGAGGGTCGTGTCCTGGGTCGCGGTTCGGCGCATGTAGGTGACGGGGCTGGCAAGGCGGACGATTTCCTCGACTGCGGTGGCGCCAACACCTTCCGGGTCGTTCTGCCAGATCGCCCGTTGGTCCGGGTTCTGGGTGAGGTAGTGCAGGCCCCATCCGATGGCGTTGCGGGTGGTCTCGTTGCCGGCGACCACGAGCAGGATGAAGAAGCTGGCGATGTCGGCGGAGGTGAGTTCGTCGCCTTCGAGTTCCGCGTTGACCAGGATGCTGGTGAGGTCGTCCTCGCTGTCGCTGCCCTTCTTCGAGTCGGCGATGGACGTCATCAGTTCTGCGAGTGCGGCGCCGGCGCCGAGGAGGGCGCCGAGGACGTCTCCGCCCTCCGGTACGTATTCGGGGTCGGAGGCGCCGAGGATGATGTTGGTCTGGTCGAAGACGAACCCGAGCTCGCTTCGGGGTACGCCCATCAGGTCGCAGACGATGGCCAGCGGGAGTTGGGCGGCAACATCGACGATGAAGTCACACTCACCCCGTTCCGCGATCTGGTCGATGATCAGGTCGGCCTGGACCCGGACGCCGTCCTCGAGCTTTTGCAGCATCCGCGGCGTGAACCCTCGCGACACGAGTTTGCGAAGCCGGCCGTGGCGGGGGTCGTCCATCGCGATCATCGAGCTGAAGAACGCATTGAATTCCGGAGGTGTCTCCAGCAGCGTGATGCCGTTGCCGGACGAAAAGATCTCCGGGTTCTTGGACATGTGGACGATCTGGTCGTAGTCCACGACGGCCCATCCGCCGGGCCACGGCAATCCGAGGCTTGATGCGTCGTTCTCCTCGCGGAACTGCACGGGCTGTTGTTGCTGTTCGGCGAGATGTTGGTCGATCACCGCTTCGTCCTGCACCCAGAAGCGGTTGAGGAGCGGGTTGTCGGTCGGCTCGTGCTCGATGGTGGTCACCGCGCAACCTTACGTTGTCAGTCGATGCCGTGGTCGATCGCGAAGCGGATCAATTCCTGTTTCCGGTTGAGCTGCAGCTTCTTCAAGATGTTGCGGACGTGGTTCTCCACCGTCTTGGCGGAGATGAAGAGGTCTTCGCCGATCTCCTTGTACGTGTGGCCTCGGGCAACGAGCTGAAGCACTTCGCGTTCGCGGTCCGACAGCGCCTCGCCCGGCGCGTTGGCCTTGTGGAGTTTGCGGAACTCCGTCAGCACGAGTGCGGCGAGCGATGCAGAGAAGACCGGCTCGCCCTTGGATGCCTTCCACAACTGTTCCCGGAGTTCGTCGGGGGCTGTGGACTTCACGAGGTAGCCGAGGGCGCCAGCGGCGACGGCGTCGAGCAGATCCTGTTCGGCTTCGGACACGGTCAGCATGATCACCGGAACCTTGTCGCTGACGGCCTTGGCGAGTGCGATGCCGCCGCCTTCGGGCATGTGGAGGTCCGAGAGGACGAGGTCGGGGTCGGTGGCGGCGATGACGTCGATGGCTTCGCGGGCGTCGCCGGCTTCGCCCACGACGGTGAAGTTCTCGCCGAGGTCGGCGCGCAGGCCGGATCTCCAGATGGCGTGATCATCAGCGATGACGACTTTCACGGGTGCCATGTGGGTCTCTCCGTTCAGATGGTGAACTGCAGTTCGGTACCGCGACCGGGTCGGCTGCGGACGTCGACGGTGCCGCCATGTTCGGTGATGCGCCCGCGGATCGATCGGGACATCCCGATGCGTTCCTCGGTTGCCGAGGGATCGAATCCCTCACCGTCATCCTTGACACTGACGAAGACCGTTGGTCCTGCTTCTTCATCGGTTGGTTCGGCATAGATCGTGACCTGTTCGGCCTGACCGTGCTTTGCGCTGTTGGTGAGCGCTTCGCCGATTGCGCCGGTGAGGGCGGCGAGCCGTTGACCATC
>CALBVR010000409.1 GCA_937969565.1 uncultured Acidimicrobiales bacterium
TCAGCGATGGCCGACGCTCCGGTTCGCTGGCTCGTGGAGGACGCCATGAAGTTCGTGGCCCGCGAGTGTCGCCGCGGCAACCGCTACGACGGCATCATCGCCGATCCGCCGACCTACGGACACGGCCCGAAAGGCCGTCCATTCAAGTTCCGGGACTCGCTCTGGGAGCTGCTGGCGGCCTGCAGCGAGCTGCTTGAACCCACCGAGGACCGGTCACGTTTCCTGGTCTTCAGCTGTCACGCCCCGGGCTTCGACGCCTCCGATGCCAAGAATGCGATCACGAGTGTCCTCGGTGCGGCCAGGGGTGGCCGCACGACCAGTCGCCCGCTCGCACTCGACGCCCCCGCCGGACGCTCGCTGTCTGCCGGTGTCTGCGCCCGATGGAGCTCCCTCGCGACCTGACGCTGGAGAACGATGGCCCGTCGATGTCGTGAGAGACTGTCGGCAATCGAACGAGATCGGATGCCATGCGAAGCGACTTCTACTCCGACACGAAGACAAAGCCGACGGCGGAGATGCGCCACGCGGTGCTCGACGCCGTGGTGGGTGACGAACAGAAGGGCGAGGACCCAACGACTGAAGAACTCTGCCGGCGCGTCGCCGATCTGCTCGGCAAGGAGTCGGCGGTCTTCCTTCCATCCGGCACGATGTGCAACGAGATCGCGCTTCGGGTCCACATCGATCCCGGCGACGAACTGATCTGCGAACGCTCTTCGCACATCGTCGCCTTCGAAGGGGGAGCTCCAGCGTCGTTCGCCGGAGCCATGATTCACGCGCTCGATGGCGAAGGCGGCAGGCTTCGCCCGGAACACGTCGCAGCCGCCATCCGAACGCCGTCCCGCTACGCGCCCCGAAGTCGTCTGGTGTGCGTTGAGCAGACGGCCAACATGGCCGGGGGAGCGGTTTGGCCGGTCGAGCAGCTCGACGCTGTCGCCGCGGTGGCCAAGGACGCCGGCCTGGCCACGCACATGGATGGCGCCCGGCTGCTCAACGCCGTCGTGCAGTCTGGCGTGTCCGCGGCCGAGATGGCCAAGGGCTACGACTCGGTCTGGGTCGACTTCACGAAAGGTCTCGGCGCGCCCGTGGGAGCCGCCCTAGCAGGGTCGGCCGACTTCATCGATCGTGCGTGGCGCATCAAACAGCAGATCGGCGGAGCGATGCGGCAGTCGGGCATCATCGCCTCCATGTGCCTCCACGCCCTCGATCACCACGTCGACCGGCTGGCCGACGACCACGCCCTCGCCACGTCGATCGCTGAACGGATCGGCGGCCTCGCCGGCGTCGAATCCATCCTGCCGGTGGACACGAACATCATCATTGGGGACCTCGCTGCGAACACCGTGCCTGCAGCCGAGCTGGTCGCGCGGTGCGCAGACGATGGCATCGACATCGGCGCGTTCGGCGAGCGCCGGTTCCGCATCGTGACGCACCTCGACGTCGGCCCAGCCGATGCCGACGCGCTCGTCACCGCGTTCTCGACCCATCTCGGCTGATCACACGGCCACAGCGGCTGCAGTCGGCTCCTGAACGATGCCGTTGACCCGCCCTACTGGGCGGTCCAGCCGCCGTCGACGGCCAGGATGGACCCGTTGACCAGGCCTCCGGCTTCCGACGCAAGATAGACCACCGCTCCGGCCACATCCTTTGTGGTGCCCACGTCACCGACGGGGATCCGTTCGACGACCTTCGCCCGGTAGGCGGGGTCGTCGAGTCGCTCGGCGGTGCCGGGTGTGTAGATGAAGGTTGGCGCCACCGCATTCACGGTGATCCCCAACGGCCCCCATTCGAGTGCGAGCACCCGGACCATCTGGTTGACGCCACCTTTCGACGCCGAGTAGGCGACGTGATCGACGATGCCGACGGTTGACGCCTGCGAACTGATGGCGATGACCCGACCGGAACCTCGTTGCACCATGTGCCGAGCGCACGCCTGTGCGGTGAAGAACGCACCCTTCAGGTTGACGTCCATCATCGAGTCCCAGTGCGCTTCGTCCACGTCCAGTGCCGGCAGGTTGAACCCGAGGCCGGCGTTCAGCACGACGACATCGATCCGGCCATGCTCGGCCGAAATCGCATCCACCACGCGTCGGCTCGCATCGACGTCGGCGACGTCCAGTGCGTGCGCAGTGGCCGATCCTCCGACGTCCTGGATCCCCGCCGCCACCTGGGCCGCATCGTCCTCCGATCGGGCGGTGACGGCCACCGTCGCCCCCGCTGCACCGAGTGCCTCCGCCAGACCACGTCCGATGCCTCGGCTCGCGCCGGTGACCACCACGACGTGGTCGGAAAGGTCGAAACTCGGCAGGTGCTGGCTCATGTTGCCCACCCTACGCAGCACGGCGACGGCGATCATCTGCTCTAGGGTTCGGATGTGGACGACGATCGATCACGCGGGTTGTTCCTCGAGGTCTACGGAACCCTGCCCCGGGCCGGGCCCGGGGGAGACGACCACACCCGGCGGGCGCTCGGTCTGGCTGGAGACGCGGCGCAGTCCGTGCTCGACCTCGGCTGCGGACCGGGGCAACAAACGGTCGTCCTCGCGGAAGCGCTTCCTGACGCCACCGTGCTCGCCCTGGACCTGCTCCCGTCGATGGTCGATGAAGCCAACCTCCGCCTGAACGACGCTGGGCTGAGCGGTCGTGCCACGGCCATGTGCGGAGACATGGCCACGCCGCCCGTCGACCCGGCGACGCAGGACCTGATCTGGGCCGAAGGATCGATCTACAACCTGGGCGTCACCAAAGCGCTCCGAGCGTGGGAGCCATTGCTCAGCAGTGGAGGTCGCGTCGCCTTCACCGAGCCGATCTGGCTCGTGGACGAACCTGCCACGGAGCTCGCAGAATGGTGGCGGGCCGAGTATCCGCCGATGTCCGGTCTCGAAGCCGTTCGGGATCGCATCGCGGCAGCGGGCTTCGAAACGGTCGCCGACTTCGTGCTGCCGGCGACTGCGTGGACCGACGAGTACTACGACCCGATGGCCCAGCGGATCGACGAGATGCTCGAGCGTCATCCCGGCGATGCGCTCGCCGCAGAGATCGCAGCGATGGCGCAGCACGAGATCGACATGTTCCAGCGCTTCTCCCACGCGTACTCGTACGCGTTCTTCATCGTCGAGCCGGAAGCGCTCGGATGACGCGGCTGCTCTGGATGTGCCTTGGGCTCGCATGCGTGGGCATCGGCGCCGTGGGCATCGTCGTGCCCGGGCTCCCGACGACCGTGTTCTTCGTCGTGGCCGCCTGGGCCTTCTCCAAATCCAGCCCGCGGCTCGAGGCGTGGGTGCTCGGCCTGCCACAGATCGGACCGATGGTCTCCGACCATCGAGCCGGCCTCGGGATGCCCCGACGGGCGAAGTTCCTCGCGATCGGGTGCATCGTCGTGTTCTCGACAATCAGCATCTTCCTCGTCGAGCAACCCGTCGTTCGCCTGGCGATTCTGGCGACCGCCGCAGTCGGCGTCGTCTACGTGTGGCGCCGCGTGCCGACCCGGGAAGTGGTTGTGGAGGCCTTCGGCGAAGTCACCGTGGCGGTACTCCGCTACCTGGTGGCAGCGCACCCCGAGGACGACGGTGTTCGGCAGCTCCGCGGGCGCATCGGTGAGCTCGGGGGCGCCCTACGACAACCCGCTCCGGGCGACCTCACCCCAGTGCCGCACCCAGATGCGCTTCACGCCGCGCTGGCCGAAGTGCGGGAGTCGGGCGACGGACGGCTCTCGGCGATCGGCGCAGCGATCGCTTCATCGAACGGTGAGCTGACGTGGCGTGTGGACGATGGGCTCTACTACCGACCAGGCGCTGACGTCGGCGATGGGTATCGCAACGGGAACATGCACGTCGTCCTGCTGGAGGCCGACGACTTTGCAATGGGGCTCTTCCTGCTTCGGGAGCGGGTCGTCTACAAGGACCATCATCACCCAGCGCCAGAGTTCTACCTCAACCTCACCGGCCCCACGGAGTGGCGGTTCGACGCAGGCGAGTGGACGGCACTTCCCGCAGGTTCGGTCCTCTGGAACGATCCCGGCCAGGTGCATGCGACCCGAACGGGTGGAACACCATGGTTGTCCTGCTGGGCATGGATTCGAGACGTGGACGGTGCCTGCGAGGTGTGCCCGGAGGAGCCGACCACGGGGTCTGCCATCTGTTGACGACCCTGCATCCCACCATCGACAGGGTTGTCAGTCGCTCAGGCCGCCGCGCGTTGCGCAGAATCCTGCAAGCACCTGGGCAACCTCGGCTGAGGGCGTGTCATCAGGGCGCACAAAGGCGTGCCAGGGAATCGTGATCCCGTCGGTGCCGACGCGGCTCGCATGGACGCGATTCTGCGCGATTGCATCGGCCACCGCCCAGCGGCTGAGCACGGACGTGCCGACGCCGGCGGCCACCATGTCCACGATCGCTTCGGGAAGCTCGACGGTCTCGACCCAGGCCGGGAAGTGATTGGTCGGTCGGAAGAGGCGAGCGAACTCGCGATCGGGCTCCGGGGTTCGGGTGTAGGTGATGAAGTCGACACCCTCGATGTCGGGGCCGCTGACATGCTCACGGCCGGCAAGCGGATGCCCGGGCGGAGCGATGAAGACGAGCTCATCGTCGAAGAGGTAGGTGTCGTCGAGACGGGCGTCGGGTCGGTCTCCGGGGGCGATGGCGAGGTCGAGCACTCCCGTCGCCACCTTCGATGTCGCGTCCTCGGACCCGCTGGAGGACACCTGCAACGTGACTTCCGGGAGGTCAGCCCGAACGGTCTCGAGGAATTCCGGGAACCACGAGTAGGACCGGTACACGTCCGTCGCAATTCGGACCACACGCTTGACGGCCCCTGTCATGCGGCGAGCATCGGCCTCGGCCCGACCGAGCTGGTCGAGCATCGTGCCGGCGGTCTGCGTCAGGTAGGCGGCCGCTGCCGTCGGCTCGAGTCGGCGATGTGCCCGCACGTAGAGCGGGATGCCAAGGCGTCGTTCCGCCTCCCGAATCCGATGCGACAATGCCGACGGTGTCACGTGGAGCGAAGCGGCTGCGTCACTCAGTCGGCCGTGGTCGGCAATGGCCCGCATCGCCTCAAGATGCGCAACCTCGAGCGTCGGGCGCTCACTCGGATGAGAAGCATTCAGCGAAACTGTCATTCTTTTCGATTGTGGCTCATCGATCTTGTGAGGACAATTGGCGGATGTCGACCGATTCAGAACTCGCCGCCCTCGACGCACGCCATCACGTCCACGGACAGACCGACCTGCGTCACCACGCCGAGCATGGCCCCACCGCCATGACCGTGGCCGGCAAGGGCGTGTGGATCACGACCGAAGACGGTCGCGAACTCATCGACGGCTTCTCCGGGCTGGGTTGCACCTCGCTCGGCTACGACAACGCTCGCATCGCCGATGCCGCCCACGCACAACTGTCGACGCTGCCCTACGCGCCGACCTTCTACGGTCGCACCCATCCGACCGTCGCAGCGCTCGCCGGCCGACTCGTCAACCTGGCTCCCGGCGAAATGTCTCGAGCGATCTTCCAATGCAGCGGCTCCGAAGCGACCGACACGCTCATCAAGTTCCTCTGGGCTCGCAACACCGCTCGGGGTGAACCCGATCGTCGGGTCTTCATCTCACGATGGCGGGGGTACTACGGCAACACCGTCGCATCGGTCAGCCTGTCCGGCCAGCCACACATGCACGCGAAATTCGGGCTTCCGCTCGACGGCTTCGTGAAGACCGAAACCCCGAACTACTACCTCAACCACATCGATGGTGAGACGGAGGAAGAGTTCTCGCAGCGCATGGCCGACGATCTGGAGCGCGTGATTCTCGAAGCCGGACCGGACAAGGTTGCGGCGTTCGCGGCCGAGCCGATGCAGTCCGGCGGCGGGGCGATCAAGCCGCCGGAGGGCTACTGGCCTCGGATGCAGGCGGTTCTCCGCGAGCACGGCATCCACTTCCATGTCGACGAAGTGGTGTGCGGATTCGGTCGTACCGGCAACCGCTGGGGGAGCGAGACCTGGGGGCTGGAGCCCGACACCGTGAGCTGCGCAAAGGCGCTCACCGCCGGGTTCTTCCCGATGTCTGCGCTGCTCTTCAAGGAGGACCTCTACGAAGACCTCCAGGCCAACGCCGACGAGATCGGCGTGCTCGGTCACGGCTTCACCTACTCGGGGCATCCGGTCGGCGCTGCAATCGCCATGGAAACGCTCGACATCTACGACGAGATCGATCTGGTCGGCCACGTGCGCAGCGTGTCCGACGGATTCCTGTCCGGTTGTGAAGCTCTGCTCGATCATCCGCTCGTCGGCGACGTACGCGGTGTCGGACTCTTCTGCGGCATCCAACTGGTGGACGACAAGGCGTCGCGCCGGCTCTTCGATCCGGCGCTCAAGGTGGGACAACGCGTCCAGGATCATGCCCACGATCGCGGCCTGTACCTGCGGGCGATCGCCCCGGACCGCATCAGCTTCATGCCGCCCCTGATCATCAACAGCGAAGAAATCGAAGAGGCCACCCGCCGGCTCCGTGGCGCACTCGACGACACGTGGAAGGATCTTCAATCGTGACCTTCGATACTGCACTTCTGACCGAAATCCGAGACCGTTTCCATCACGCTGACGCCTGCCCCATTCAGGGCCCTCGTGCGTTCTTCGAGAATGCCGGCGGCTCGCTGACGCTCAAGGCCGCCGTCGAACGGACGGCCGAGCTGATGGCGTTTCCCGACAACCAGGGTCGCACCAATGTGGCCTCCAAGTACCTGGTCGAGGTCATTGCGCAGGGCCGTGCCGACATGAAACTGCTGCTCGGCGCGTCGACTGGCGAGGTGTTCGTGGGCGAGTCCGGGACCGAACTCCTGGGCCGTCTCGTACGCAACGCGAT
>CALBVR010000410.1 GCA_937969565.1 uncultured Acidimicrobiales bacterium
CGACCGACCGGCGCCGACCCGGCGGCAGTCCTGGCGGACTTCAACCCGAACGCCGCGGTCACGCCGTTCACCGCCCGACTCGATGACTTCACCGACGCCGATGGCGCAGTCGACTTCGTGCTTGCCGTCGACGAGCAGGACGGCCCCTGGATGCCCATGGCACCGGGCACGCGTGAGCTCATGATGCGCGTCGTCTACGACGACCGCGCCGCCCAGACGAAACCCCGCTTGTCGATCACCCCACTCGACCCGGTCGCCCTCCAGGAACCACCGACCCCGGAAGACATGGCGACCCGACTCGCCGTCGCCGCGCAGATGGTGTTCGGCATCCAGGCCGACTACGCCGCGTGGACCGACGACCTCGTCGACCACCCCAATCAGCTTCAGCTCACCAACGACCACTACCGCCGCATCGGTGGCTCACCGGACGACCGACACTTCGAGTTCGGCTACTGGCGCATCGCGCCCAACACGCAGCTCGAGATCAGCTTCACGCCCCCGTCGTGTCGCCATTGGAACTTCCAGCTCTGCAACCACTGGATGGAGAACCTCGCCGACTACACGACTGGCCAGGGGTACCTGAGTGCCGACGACGCCGTCGTTGACGCCGACGGACGCGTCACCATCGTGGTCGCGCCAACATACGAAGGCGCCCACAACCACGTGGCCACCGGAGGGCACGACCACGGGGTCATGGGACTGCGCTTCGTCGAACCCGAGTCGCCACCCGACGTGACGACTCGGCTCGTCGATTGCTGAACCGACTACAGCTCAGTTGGTGACGTCGTATAGCGGCGAGATCGCAACGAGCGTTCCATCCGCACCGGCACTGGCGTCGAACTGCGACAGCTGGAAGGCGTCGTTGAAGTCGTACTTGCCGTTGCCCAACGAGCCGAACTGGAACGCTGGCAGGGCGCCGTCCCCGTAGGCCTCGATGGCTGCAGCGAACGAGTCCTGGGTCGGGTTGCGGCCCGCTTCCGACATGAGGTCGTCGAACAGCTGGAGCACCCGGCAGTACTGCAACACTCCCTTGAACCAGCGCTCATCGCCGGCCTCGTGGTCTGCTGGATCCAGGTCGGGCAGCTCGGAGATCCGAGACAGCGCAACGCCCTTGCAATCCTGCATCGACTCGTGGTTCCACTGCTGGCTGTCGGAGAGCGCATTCACCGTGAGTGCGCCGTCGGCCTTGTCCGGCGGGGTCTCCGCACCGAGGTTCTCCAGGCTGGCCGTGTTGACCGCCCAGACCTCCACGTCGAGACCGTTGTCGGTGGTTCCGCGAAGTGCACCCTGGGCGGAACCGAGCACGAGGACCGTGTCGGCACCTGAAGCCCGAATGTTCTCTGCGATGACCGCCCAGCGGCTGTCGACCGCGTTGATGTCCCCGGCCGGTGCATCGTTGAAGATCTCGATCACCGGCGTGACGCCGGCGGCCGCCAGGATGTCGGGTGCGGCGTCGTAGAGCGCCTCAGCGTCGAGGTTGCCGACCACGGCGATCTGGGCGTCGGCGAGCCGGCCGTCCTGTCCCATCACGGCGAGCATCGCCTCGAACTGACGCTTCGGGTCGGCGTTGATGGCGACCCACGGCGCGGTCGACTGGGCCAGCCGTTCGTCGTTCACGACGCCGCCGATCATCACCGTCTCGTTGGCACCGGTGACGCAGGTGTTGACGTCTTCCACCGATGGGCCACGGAAGCCCACGAGAACGGCAAACGTCTCGATGTCCTTCGTGAGCGCCGTGCACACCGCTTCGGCCTCCGTGGATCCGAGCGGGCTGTAGTACTCGAAGTGCGGAACGACCATGCGGCCGTGAATGCCGCCGTTCTCGTTGAGCTCGTCGATGTAGGCCTGCATCACCATCTGCTGGTTGCCCCAGCCTTCGGTCACGAGGTTGAACTCCTTCAACGCATCGAAGTCGAGCATGGTGACGCCAACGTGAATTTCGGTCTCGGTCACGCCCCGGGCGGACGCCGTGAGCGGCTCGAGCTCTTCTTCCGGAACCGTCGTCGTGGTCTCCTCCGGCTCGTCGGCCGGCTCCTCGTCCTCATCGATCTCGGTCAGCGTGACCTCGGAATCCCCCGCGTCGGTGTCCTCGGCCGTGTCCGACGGCGCCGCGTCGGTGGCCGCATCCCCTTCCGCATCGCCGCCGCCACAAGCGACGGCAACCAAGGCGAGTGCCATGAGAAGCGCAAGCAAACGAGTGATCTTGGAACGCTGCGTCACCATTGAAGTTCCCCCTTCACGCCCAACTGGGCCGGATCTGACGTCGCGTCAGATTACAGGATACGCTCGCTTGGGCAAGGGCAGCCGCAATGGTTGGGGGACCATGGAACCAACGGAGGGGACGAACGACGACAGCGCTGCGGCGCTGACGGCGACCGTGCTCAGCGAAGAAGCCGCCCGTCACGAAGAACAGTCCGCCGACGAGTTCCTCGTCGAGACCGAAGCACTCCCGGGCGTCGGCGCCGACACCATGACGCTCAAGGACGGCATCGCCAAGGGCGGCTTCACCACCTTCTTCATCCTGCTCGTACTCAACAGCCTCGACGAACTCGAGCTCGCGGCGCTCACCGTTCTCGCACCCGACATCCGAGACACCTTCGGCGTGTCCGACGGCGTGATCGTCTTCATCAGCTCCGCCTCCGCCTCATTCTTCGTTCTCGGCGCAATGCCGATGGGCTACCTGGCCGACCGCTTCAAGCGGGCGCCGATCATCGGTGTCGCCTCACTCTTCTTCAGCTTCTTCGTGTTCCTCTCCGGCCTCGCGGTGAACGCGTTCATGCTGTTCTGGACGCGCTTCGGTGTCGGCGTCGCAAAGTCCAACACGATCACCGTCCACTCCAGCCTCATCGCCGACACCTACCCCATCGGCGTGCGTGGCCGGATCGGGGCACTGAACACGATGGTCGGTCGGGCCATCGGCGTCGCCAGTCCGGCGTTGGTGGGCGGCATAGCCGCGGCCGCCGGCGGCGTCGACGGATGGCGCTGGGCGTATTTGCTCCTCGGCATCCCGGTCGCCATCTTCGCTCTGCTCGCCTTCCGTATCCCCGAACCGGTGCGCGGCCAGTTCGAGAAGGAGGACGTGCTCGGCACGGTCCACGACGACGAGGACCCGATCCCAACGAGCGTCGAGGCTGCATTCGCCCGGTTGTGGAAGATCCGAACGATGAAGACCGTGGTCGTCGCCTTTGCCGCCATGGGCTTCGCCCTCTTCACCGCTCCGGTCCTGCGCAACCTCTTCCTCGAAGACCACTTCGGACTCGATGCCTTCGAACGCGGGCTCGTCGAAACCGCGTCCGGCGTCGGCGTCGTACTGGCCGTGCCGTTCGTCGGCCGCCGCTTCGACACCCTCTACCGGTCCGACCCGGCCCGGGCGTTGGCGTCCCTCGGCCTGCTGCTCATCCCGGTCGCCTTCCTCATCCCCCTGCAGTACGTGATGCCCAACGTCGTGCTCTTCACCCTCGTCGGCGTGGTCGTCAACCTGCTGTCCGGCTCGGCCTTCGCCATGGTGGGGCCGATCATCCAAGGCATCGTCCCGTACCGCCTCCGAGGGTTGGGAACAGCACTGCTGACCCTCTACATCTTCTTCGTCGGTGCGACCGGCGGCGGCCTGCTTTCTGCCCTGCTGTCCAACGCCTACGGGCCCCGCACCACCGTCATCGTTCTTGCCGTTCCCGCCATGCTCATCGGCGGACTCATGATCCTCAACGGCGCCCGCTTCATCCGCCACGACCTCTCGCTCGTCGTTTCCGAGCTCCGAGAAGAACAGGCCGAGGTCGAACGCCAGCAGCAGGACCCCGAGAACGTGCCCGTCGTGCAGGTGAACGACGTGGACTTCTCCTACGGGCACGTGCAGGTGTTGTTCGACGTCGGCTTCGAGGTTCGCCGGGGCGAAGTTCTTGCCCTGCTGGGAACCAACGGTGCCGGCAAGTCCACGATCCTGCGGGTCATCGCCGGCCTCGCCACGCCCGAGCGCGGCGTCGTCCGCCTGAATGGGCGAACCATCACCTACTCGTCCGCCGAACGCCGGAACGGGCTCGGCATCCACATGCTGGCCGGAGGAAAGGGCGTCTTCGGCGAGATGTCCGTCGCCGACAACCTCCAGATGGCCGCCTGGCCGTACCGCAGCGACCGGACCGACATGGACCGACGCATCAACCGGGCGTGGGAACTGTTCCCCGAACTCCGGGATCTGTCCGACCAGTCGGCCGAGTCGATGTCCGGCGGCCAGCAGCAGATGCTCGCCCTCGCCATGACCCTGCTGCACGACCCCGAGGTCCTCATCATCGATGAGCTGTCGCTCGGGCTCGCCCCGACGCTGGTCCAGCGGCTACTCGCCATCGTCGACGACCTCAAGGCGCAGGGCATGACGATGATCATCGTCGAGCAATCGCTGAACGTGGCGCTCGCCGTCGCCGACCGGGCCGTGTTCCTCGAGAAGGGCCGGGTGCGGTTCGAAGGCGATGCGCAAGAGCTTGCAGAACGTGACGATCTCGCCCGGGCGGTGTTCCTCGGAACCGAGGGCGGCTGATGCTGAACTTCAACTTCAGCGCCTTTGGCGTGGACGCGACCGGTCAGCTCCTGTTCAACGGTCTGGTGACCGGCCTCGTGTTCGGCATGCTCGCGATGGGGATCGTGCTCGTCTACCGGTCCACCCGCGTCATCAACTTCGCGGTCGGCAACATGGGCATTCCGGCGTCGGTTCTTTTGGCGCTCATGGTCGTGAACTACGACTTCCCGTACTGGATTGCGCTCCCCTTGGCGATACTCGTCGGCACGCTCATCGGCGCCATCATCGAACTCGCCGTCATCCGCCGTCTGTTCCACGCACCCCGAGTGATCCTGCTGGTCGCCACGATCGGCGTCGCTCAGCTGATGCAGGCCATCACGTCGGCGTACCCGGACATCAACACCGATGGCCGACCCAGCTATCCCACACCGATCGACACCATCTGGGAAGACCTGCTCGGCCTCCGCGTCCGCGGTCCCCAACTCACCATCGTCATCGTCGTTCCCCTTCTCGCGATCGCCCTCGGTCTCCTGATGAACCGCACGTCCTTCGGCAAGGCGGTGCAGGCGTCAGCCTCCAACCCGGACCTCGCCCGCACCAACGGCATCAGCCCGAAGCTGGTCTCGACCGCCGTGTGGACGATCGCCGGCTTCCTCGCCACCATCTCCGCCATCCTGCTCTCCGGCCAGCAGGGATCGATCGCCGGGTTCGAGTCGCTTGGCCCGAACACGTTGGCCCGGGCGCTCGCCGCCGCCGTGCTCGCGGGGATGGTCTCGTTCCGCCGGGCCCTCGCCGCCGGTGTCGGCATCGGCCTCATCCAGTCACTCATCCAGTTCAACTTCCTCGACGCCGTCGGCCTGTTCGACTTCCTGCTCTTCGTCGGCGTGGCGGCCGCCGTCTACCTGCAGGCCCGCTCAGACGAGGAACGAGCCACGTTCTCGTTCGCTCCCAAGGCTCGACCGATCCCCGATTCCCTGAAGCACATCTGGTGGGTTCGGAACCTGCCCGCACTCAGCGCCACGCTCCTCTTCGTCGTGGCCGCCGCCGTGCCGTTCATCTCCGACACCCCGTCCCGCCTGCTCATCTGGTCGACGATCATCGTCTACGCCATCTGCGCATCCTCCGTCACCGTCGTCACCGGCTGGTCCGGGCAGCTCTCCCTCGGGCAGATGGCACTCGCCGGAATCGGTGCGTTCTCCGCCGCGATGTTCGCCCGCGGAGGCGTTCCGTGGGTCGCGTCGCTGTTCCTCGGTGCGTTCGTGGCCGGTGTCGTCGCCGCTGCCGTTGGCGCCGGAGCGTTGCGGGTGCGAGGACTCTTCCTGGCGGTCGTCACCTTCACGTTCGGGATGGCGGCGAACCAATACCTCTTCCGCATGGAGATCTTCTCCGACGGCAACCGCAATGCCGTTCCGTTCGGCCGCGGTTCCCTGTTCGGCCTCGACCTCACCGATGAGCGGACCTACTACTGGTTCGTGCTCGGGCTGCTGGCACTGTGTTTCGTCACCGTGGCCACCCTGCGTCGCAGCGGCATCGGCCGCTCGATCATCGCCGTCCGAGACAACCCGGACACCGCCGCGGCGTACACGGTGAACCCGACAACGACCCGACTGTTGAGCTTTGCGATCAGCGGGGCGATCGCCGGACTCGGCGGCGCCGCGCTCGGCGGCCTGCTCCAGCAGCTGCCCCTGCAGGGTCGATTCTTCCAACCCTTCGAGTCGCTTCGCATCGTGTCGATGGCGGTGATCGGCGGTCTCGGTTCCGTGGTCGGTCCCGTGCTGGGCGCCGGTTGGGTCGAGGGGCTCCGCGGACTCTTTCCCGACAACGAACTCGTCCCCCTCTTCACCTCCAGCCTCGGGCTGCTCCTGCTGTTGCTGTACTTCCCCGGCGGCTTCGTGCAGATCGGCTACTCGATCCGGGACTCCCTCTTCCGATGGCTCGCCGACCGGCGTCCGGCCGTGGACACCTCCCGGAACACCGCCGCGCCGGTCCCCGCCCGACTGCAGAACAACGATCGGGCGCCCGCCACCCTCACCGTCGACGGCGTGTCCGTACAGTTCGGCGGCAACACCGCGGTCTCCAAGGCATCACTCCATGTCGCCCACGGAGAAATCGTTGGGCTCATCGGCACCAACGGCGCCGGCAAGTCGACACTCATGAACGCTGTGGGCGGGTTCGTCCCCACCTCGGGAAGCGTCGAGCTGCTCGGCGTCGAGATGATCGGCACCCCGTCGCATCGGCGAGCCACCGCCGGACTCGGCCGGACGTTCCAATCCGCCACCCTGTTCCCCGAACTCACCGTGCTCGAAACGGTGCAGGTCGCACTCGAAGCCCAGCGCCGCACCCGCCTGCTCGGAACCATGCTGCACTCCCCGATCGAGCGCCGCCATGAACGCGACCGCGCCACCCACGCCCGCGAACTCATCGACTTCCTCGGCCTCGGTCGCTACGCCAACAGCTACATCGCCGAGCTCTCCACCGGTACTCGACGCATCGTCGAACTGGCCGGCCTCCTGGCGCTCGACGCCCGGCTCCTGTGCCTCGACGAGCCGACCGCCGGCGTCGCCCAACGCGAGTCGGAGGCGTTCGGCCCGCTGCTCAAGCGCATCCGGGACGAACTCGACGCAAGCATCCTGATCATCGAACACGACATGCCGATGATCATGGCCATCTCGGACCGGGTCTACTGCCTCGACCAGGGTCAGGTCATTGCGGAAGGAACACCCGACGAGGTTCGCAACGATCCGGCCGTCGTCGCCAGCTACCTCGGCACCGACGAGCGAGCGATCGCCCGCAGCGACGCGTAGTTCTTGTCGACGCTCCCGGTCGAGCATCCGCGGACGCCGACAGGACCTTGTCAACACTTCCCGTCGACATCCCCGAACGCCGACAGCGAGTGTCGGTTACTCGTACTTCATGTAGTGCTGGCGAAGGATCTCCGCGAACTGCGTCGGCTCTTCCGGCGACGCCGCCCCCGGAATCCAGGTCACGTCGTGCAGCGTCCCTCGGTACGCGAATGGACCGCGCCGCTCGTGGAGGTCCCAGCAAACGGGTGAACGCCGGTCGATCCCGACATCGATGCCCTGGAACGGCGCCATCGCCATGAGCACCGGCAGGTCGTCGGCCCGAGCCACCTCGGTGCCATCCACAGAGATTGAGATGTTGCATCGGGAGCCGGCCAACGCCTCGACGTCGAGATCGAATTCGCGGGTACCGGCGGCCACGCCGCCACCATCGAGCATCGTCATGTCGCCGTAGCCGTTCCATGCCGCGTGAAGCCGACCGTCCTCGATCCACATCGAGTAGCCGCCGCCCTGGTCGCCGTGGGCGAAGAGCACACCCTCGTCGCCGGCCCGCCAATCGAGCCGGGCCCGAACCGTGAACGACTTGTACTGGACGATCTTGTAGCTGCGGTAGCGCTCGAGCGACGGCGTTCCCGGGCGCAGCGTGATCGCGTGTTCGAGCGGGAGCTCGGTGTCCGGCCTCGTCGTCTCCTTCAGCATCGAGCGTTCGTCCAGAGGGAACACCTGGTTCGCCCAGGCCGCCTCTTCCCATGCGGCGACGAGTTTGATGAGACGCTCGGGGTGCAGGTCGGCCACGTCGTTGACCTGCGTGGGATCTGCTGCCAGGTCGTGGAGCTCCCATGGCTCGTCGGTGAACTGGGTACGGGTGGGGTGGCATGTGGTCGCAGCCCAGCCGTCCCGGTAGAAGCTGCGGTGCCCCCACGACTCGTAGTACTGCTCGATATGGGTGGACGGCGCTGCCGGGTCGTGGAGGGCGGCGGCGAAACTCGCCCCCACCCGCTCCGGCCCGAGCTGGCCATTGCGAGACTCGGGAATTCGGGCGCCGGCGAGCTCGGTCAGCGTGGCGAGCACGTCGGTCACGTGCTGGTACGACGTGCGAATCCCGGGCTCCAGGTCGCCGTTCGGCCACGACAGGACCATCGGCACCTGATGACCACCCTGGTGCGTGTTGACCTTGTAGAGCCGGAACGGCGTGTTCGAGGCCATCGCCCAACCCATCGGGTAGTGCGGCATCGTTCGAGGCCCGCCCATCTCATCGATCAACGCCAGGTCGGCCTGGTGCATCTCTTCATCGACGTTGCGGGCGGCACCGAGGATCGTGCGGAAGTAGGCGGCCGTTCCTGCGGTCTGCCCCTCGCGTGAGGCGCCGTTGTCTGACGTGAAGAGGACAATGGTGTTGTCCCACTCCCCCATTTCCTCGAGGTGCGCTTGGAGTCGGGCCAGATTCTGGTCGATGTTGTCGACCATCGCCGCATAGACCTCTTTGTACCGAGCGAAGAGGCGTTGCTCGTCGGCGTCGAGGTCGACCCACGCCGCCACCTCATGCTCCCGCTCGGTCGGACGCTCCGGCAGTTCCGCATGCTCGGGAACGAGACCCATCTGCTTCTGCCGCTCGAACCGGGCCGCCCGAACCTCATCCCAACCACCGTCGAACACGCCCTCGTACGCAGCCACGTCGTCGGCCTTCGCATGCAGGGGCGCGTGCACGGCGCAGTGGGCGAAATACATGAAGAACGGCTTCGTCGGATGAGACGCCCGGAGTCGGGTGACCATGTCGATCGCCTGGTCGGTCAGGTCGTCCGACAGGTAGTAGCCGTCCGGGAAGGCGTCGGGAACGAGCACTCGGTTGTCTTCGTAGAGCTGGTGGGGATGGTGCAGGTTGGTGAAGCCGTCAAGAATTCCGTAGAAGCGGTCGAAGCCGCGCTGCAGGGGCCACGAGTGTCGGCTGCCTGCATCCGACGCGTCGCTGTCCTTGCACAGATGCCACTTGCCGATGCAGAACGTGGCCCAGCCGGAGCTGCGGAACGCGTCGGCGATCGTGACTGCGTCGTCGCGGAGTTCCATCGCGTAGCCGGGATAGCCGGGGTCGGAGTGTGCCACGAAACCGACGCCGGCCATGTGAGCGTTCAAGCCGGTGAGCAGCGAGGCCCGGGTCGGCGAGCACATCGGGTTCACGTGGAAGTTGGCGAAGCGAACGCCCTTCTCTGCCATCGCATCGATGGTCGGCGTGCGGATCTCGCTGCCGAAACAGCCGAGGTCCGAGAACCCGAGGTCGTCGACGAGCATGACGATCACATTGGGAGCGTCCGGCCCTGGTGCCGGCCGTTCCGGCCAGCTCGGCGTGGACGTGGAGAAGATCCGACCGACCTCACCTTCGAAACCGTCGTAGGCGGCCGGCCGATCCGTCATGTCGCGACCTTCCCGATCAGCTGTCGAGGCGGACCGTTGCTGCGCCGGTCAATACCGGCGTGCCGTCCTCGCCGACGGTGATGAGCGCCAGGTCGGCAAGGTGCTCCCCGTCTTCCTCTCGCACCGCCTCGACCGTACAGGTCGTGGACAGCGCCGCCCCCGGCCACACCTGCCCCGTGAATCGGGACGAGAAGTCGATGATCCGGTCGACGCCGAACCAGTCGGTCACGATTCGCCCGGTCGCCCCCATCGTGAGCATGCCGTGGGCGAAGACGCTGGGAAACCCGGCGACCTCGGTCGTGTACTTCTCGTCGGTGTGGATCGGGTTGTAGTCGCCTGATGCCCCGGCGTACATCACGATCTGCGTGCGGGAGAGATCCTCGAAGAGCACCATGTCCCGGCTGTCGCCGACGTTCACGTCCTGTGCGGAGATTCCCACGGGTCAGCCCTCCTTCGCCGGCGGCGTGCCGGTCCACACACCAACCATCGTGACGGTGACGACAGGTTCGCCGTTCTCGTCGGCGTAGTCGATGCAGAACTCCCGGAACGTCAGCGTCTTGCCGCTGCGGGACTCCTTCGTCCACTCCGAACCGTCCCGCTGCGTACCGGAGAGCACGTCGCCCACCCGGACCGGCCGGTGGTAGTGGAACTTCTGCTCAGCGTGCAGCATCCCGGCGCTCGTGCCGGCTTCTCGAGCGAACCCGGCCGTCTTGCCGGAACCGAACCACGGCTCCCCCGCCTTCGGCATGAGCGGGTTGCCGGGGTCGAACTGCGACGCGGCCATCGGAAACGTGGGCGGTGCGACCATGCCACCGACCGCCTGCGCCTCCGGACTGTCGGGGTCATGGAACGCCGGGTTCTGGTCGCCCAGCGCCCGGGCGAACATCATCACATGTGATGCCTCGATCGGGAATCGTTCGGCCGTCATCTGACTCCTCGTGTCGTCGGTGCGCCGCCCAACGTAACATCTGACGCCGCGTCAGATCCTCTTGAGGAATGGAGTCAGGACTCGTCGCAGCCCGGCGAGATCTCAAGGAGCCGCATCGCCGGACCCGAACGTTGGTCTTCGACTCGACGCCCATCGATCACCACAGCGAACTCCGCAACGTCGAACGCCTCGGCGACGCCGCCGGGAACATCCACGAGCAATGCGAGCGGGACGTTGGCCGGGCCCTCGATGTCGAGACCACGTCCATAGCGAACATCGATAGGGGCCGAGTTCGTCGTGCGCAGTGTGTAGACATCCCCTGGATTGAGGTTCGAGACGCCTGCACCAACCTGCACTGCTGAGACCGGCTCGTCCACGAACGAGATGATCACCTCGTCGAGCGTCTCACCATCGAGGAGCTCCACTTCACCGGGGCTGAACAGAACAGCCTGGTCAAGTGTCGAGCTCGGCACGCAGGCGGAGACTGGCAAGCCACCTCGCAGTTCCGGCCCTCCGCACCCACTGGTTAGGAGCGAACCGACAGCGATGACCGAGAGCACACAACGCCTCATGTCGACAACGGTACGGCGAACGATCCGAGGACTCTATGCACCGGTGCACAAGCCGGCGGTTCCGCGGAACCGCCGGCGTTGCACGCCCGAGATTGCGCCGCCGCCTCAGTCGCAGCGATCCCAGCCCGACTGTTCGGCGTCCAACGTCGCCGCCACTGCGGAATCGGTGACGGTCAGACAGTTGTTGCCGCCCTCGCCGTCGACCCACCGGAAGTTGATGTCGTTGGCAATGCCGTGGGCGGCCGCCTGCGTGATGTCGCCCTCGAACGCATTGCCGGTCAGGTCGAACACGAGGATCTCCTCGCCGGTGAACTCGGGGAGCGGACCGACGAGTCCGTTGTCGGCGAGATCGATCTGGAAATTGCTGAAGCCGTCCCGCAGGTTGGTTCCGACGAGCGCACCCCAGCTGGCGGGAATCGTCCCGGTGAGCTGGTTTCCGGACAGGTCGAGCCGTCCGAATTCGCCGCTGAGCGACCCGAAGGAGGCGGGCAGTTCTCCGGAGAGCTGGTTCTTCCGAAGGTCGAGTGAGCGCAGTGTCGGGATGTCGGCGAGCGCCGCCGGGATCTCACCGGTGAGCCCATTGCCGCGAAGATCGATGCTGACGAGGCTGGTCGACGCACCCAATCCCGACGGGATCACGCCGCTGAGGTCGGCGTTGCCGACGTTCAGGTTGGTGAGCTTCCGGGCCTGACCGAAGTCCGGCAGTTGGCCGGAGATGTCGGTATCGGCCAGGTTGAGGCTTCGCAGCGACGAGGTGCCGTAGTCCTCAGGGATCGCACCGGAGACGCCGGTGCTCGAGAGGTCCAGCACCTGAAGCTCGTTGAGCTCAGGCAGCGAACCGGTCACGTCGGCACCACTCACACGGAGCTCGCGAAGCGTATCGACGATGAGGTCCTGCGGGATCGCGGTCGCATCGAGTGCACTGATCGTGAGGCGCTTGATGCCATCGATCGCGCCGAGCTCGGCCGGGATCGGCCCGTTCAGATCGGCCACAACGACGTTCTTGGCGCTCAGCGTATCCAGGTTGCTGGCGGGGATCGAACCTTCGAAGCGAAGGTCGTTCACCCGACCGAGTGCGCTCATGTCCGGCAGGTCGACGGAGCCGCCGATGGTCAGTTGGAAGAGGTCGAGATCGGCGATCGGGGCTGGGAGCGTGCCACTGGCGTTGCGAAGGACGAGGTTTCGCACCCCAGTGAGGTCACCCACCGCTGCCGGCACCTCACCACCGCCGAGATCGAGCTCGAGGAAGGTCACGTGCCGGTCCTTGCAGCCAAGCCGGACATTGCACGGGTTGGCGAGATCGGGGAACACGTCGGCTGCAATGAGCTCGCTCAGTGCGTCACAGTCGGCGGCATCGAGAGCCACCGAACGGGGCTGATCGGCGATCACGCAGGCGGCAACCGGCTCCCCGTCGACGGTGGGGAGACATGGCGTGTCACCGGTGTCCCGTCGAATGAAGTACAGGGGGCCGACGGGGACATCG
>CALBVR010000411.1 GCA_937969565.1 uncultured Acidimicrobiales bacterium
GTCACCGGCCCGGCGGGCGTCGACCGCGTCGGCGGCGAGGTCGAGCAGGCCGACGTAGGGAGACTCGGCCAGCGAGTCGCCGCGGCTCGAACGTGACGGCGCGCCACCGGCCCTGACCGAGAGCCAGTCGTGCAACGCGGCCCCGACGTTGCCGGATACGGAGCCGCCGGCAGCATCGAGCAGAAGATCGGCCATGGCGAGCTCGCCTGCCGCCAGGGCAGTGGCTGCGCCGATCTCGAAGGGGTTGACCGGAAGGTCGGGCGTGACGTTCACGTCGCCCGCTCGCGTGGCCAGCGCCCGGATGGAGTCCGTGAGGGCGGTGGTGTCCGGGATGTGTTCGAGCGAGAGTCGCAGCGCCTCGACGGCCTCCTGGACCAGCGAAGCGGTCGGGTCGGCGCCGGCATTGCTGGTCGAGGTGGAGGCGGTGCGACCGGCCAGCAGCAGCGTGGCGTCGTTGAGCGCATCGACGAGGCCGAGTGGCCACCGCGGATGGTGATCGATCGCCTCGAGCAGTTCCGCCGCTTCGTCCCAGCGGCCCTGGCCCGCCGCGAGTTGTGCCCCGGCGCCGAGCGTCAGCGCGTTGCGGGGGTCGTGTCGGAGGACGTCGGCGATCGCATGGTTGGCGCCGGCGCCGTCCCCGGCCGCAGCGAGGGCAACGGCTCGACGGGCCAGTGTGTCGGAGGTCGGCTCGGTCTGGTTGGCCCGGCCGTACCATTCCGCCGCAGCTGCCGGATCGGTTGCGAGCAATTCGTCCCCGGCGGCGATCCACGCGGCTGTGGCGTTCTGACCCGGTTCCGCGGTGGCCCAGAACCGCTCCGCAATCTCGAGCGGCGATGCGCCGCCCCGGGCGAGGGTCTCAGCGAGGAGCAGCTCGCCGGCGGCAAGATCGGCGGGGGACAGGAGTCGGAGCACCGTGTGGGCAATCGCCGGGGGCATGCCGCCCGGACCGACGAGTCCGTGGTCGATCAGCTGGGTCGGGTCCTGGTCGAACGACGGGCTCGTGTGCCCGTTCGGCTGGTCGACGGTGGTTCGGGCGATGGCAGCGAGTTGATGGCGGGCGGCTTCGTCGAGCTGGCGGACGGTTCCGAGCAGCGCCCGTTCGAGGGCGACGGGCGCCGGGTCCGGTTCGGCCACGAGGCGGCCGCGCTCGATGCGTCCGTCGGTCATCCAGCCGGACATGAGGCGGTCGACGATGAGGGGTTGGCCGTGCGTGAGCTCTCGTACCTTGTCGAACACGGCGCCGTCCACGCCGTCGGTCACGTGCTCGGCGAGGGCGCCGGCCAGTTCGTCGTCGGAGAAGGATCCGAGCTCGATGAGGGTGCCGCGGCGTTCGGCTACTTCGACCAGCCGACCGAGCAGCAGGTGCTCTCGGATCGGTCGCATCGCAACACAGATGTCGAACGACCGATTGCGGTCCTCGATGAGGCGAAGAAGCTCGGTGGTCTCCTCGGCATCGAGAAAGTGCGCGTCATCCACGAGGAGGACATCGGCCTCGATCGTTTCCGGAATGGCCAGTGGCGTACCGACCATCGAGCCCGCCAACACGAGTGCATGGTGGCCTCGATCGGCGCCACGGGCGGCGAGGTCGTCGAGGACACGGGTCTTGCCGCTTCCCCCCGGCCCGATGATCAGACTGATCGTCCCGGCGGCGCCGTCGGCGCTCGTCGTTCCGATCCGGTCCAAACCCGGCAATGTCGTCAATCGTGTTGTACCCACCGAGAGCGAACCTATGCACAGGTGATGGGTGACTCAAGCGGGAGCACGAAAAAGAAAGACAACCAGTGGTCTTTCCGGGTCCGAAAAGGCGACTGGTTGTCGTTCGTCATGAACTTGTAATGCAAAACGAGCTCGGGCCCGGGGTGATCCCCGGGCCCGAAGCGTCGATTGTGATCAGGTACTGATGACTCAGATGTCGATGTCGATGGCGTCGTTGTCGATGTCCAGGTCCGTGATCTGCTGGCTGATCGCCGTGTCGATGTCGACGATGTCGACGTCTTCGGAGTTGTCCTGGAAGGACTCGTTGATGTCGACCGAGTTGTCGGTCAGCGTCTCGTTGAGGGAGTCGTTGATCGAGTTGTCGGACTGGTCGTTCAGCGAGTCGTTGATCGAGTTGTCGGAGTTGTCGTTGAAGCTGTCGTTGAACTCGGTCGAGTTGTCCGACTGGTCGTTGAACGAATCGTTGATCGAGTTGTCGGTGTTGAAGCTGTCGTTGACCGAGTTGTCCGAGTTGTCCTCGACCGTGTTGAGCACAGAGTTGTCGCCGAAGTTGATGGCGGTCGGGCCGCCGTCGCCGCCGCCGGCGCCGCCTTCCATCGTGACCGTCTGGTCTCCGGTGACCTCGTTGCCGTCGCCGAGGACGTTCTGCACGTCGCCGCCGCCGCTGTCGACGACGTTCTGCACGCCGCCCAGGTTGGCGTTGCCGCCACCATCGGCCGAGACCTCGTTGACGTTGCCGCCGATGGCGACGTTGCCGGACACGTTGTCGAGGCTGATGTTGCCGTCGCCGACGTTGCCGTCGATCGTCTGGTTGTCGCCACCCATCACGCCGTCGACCACACCGGTGTTCACCTGGCCCTCGATGTTGCCGCCGGCGGCAAGTCCACCGTCGTCAGCGGCGACGGTCTGGGAGTTGTCGGTGATGTTCGTGGTGGTCGTGGTTGTGGTGGTGTTGTTGCTGTTGATGTCGATGTCATCGTTGTCCTGGCTGGCATCGATGTTGACTTCGGTGTCGTTGTCCTGGTTGCGACTGTTGATCTCGTCGTTGTCCTGGATGTTGTCGTTGTCCTGGTTCGCCTCGATGTCGACGTTGGTGTCGTTGTCCTGGATCTGGGTCGTCGTGGTGTCGTTGTCCTGGTTGCGGCTGTTGATCTCGTCGTTGTCCTGGCTGGCATCGAAGTTGAGATCGGTGTCCGCGACGTTCGTCGTGGTCGTCTCGGTGTTGGTGTTCGTGTCGGTGTCCGTCAGCGTCGTGACGTTGTCGCTGTTGACGTCGTTGTCCATGTCGACGTCGGTGAAGCCGGCAACGGTGTTCTTGTCCAATCCGCTCATTTTGCGTTTCTCCTTGTTTGGGTCCCGCCCATTGCAGGCCTCGACATGAACAGTACGAACGGGGCCGGAGGGGGGAATCGGGTGCAACCCCTATTTGCCCCGGGGGTCTGTAGGGGTGACCCGGGTCATCCCCGGGAGCACGCTCCGAGGTCGACGGCCGGCGGACACATCGGAACCAGTGAACGCGCTATCTGAAACAATGATGAGCTTTTTGCTCATCATCTCTTTTCAGGATGCCGACAAGGCGGTAAGAAAGAGAGAGTGCTGAGGCGGCGGAACCGGTCTCAGCTCAACAGGGGGGCGCACACGGCCGATGTGGTGGTGGCGTTCAGAGCAGAGGAGACCCACATGACCGTTGCCGAGCAGTTGGCACACCAGTTCGGACTGACCACGCCGAACCTTCGAATCGGTCTCAGCCAGGACGAGCTGTTCCACGCTGCGATCGAAAACGACCGCGGTCGAGTCAGCCTCGACGGCGGCGACGACGAGCAGAAGGCCTATCCGACCGCCCTCGGGGTCGACGGACCGCTCGTCTTCTACACCGATCCGACCTGCACCGGCCGGCCCACCTCCGACACGTTCGCCGTCGGCCGCCCCGAGGTCGTCGAATCCGTGTGGTGGAAGAAGGGGTTCGCCGAGTTCGACCCCGACAAGTTCGACGCACTCCTTCCTCGTGTCATCGAACACCTCAACGAACGCGAGTCCACCCTCTACGTCACCGACGTCTTCTGCGGCTGGGACCCCGAATACTCCGAGCCGTACCGCTTCGTCGGCGAGTACGCGACCCACGCCTACTTCTGCAACATCATGTTCCCGAAGAACGTGCGCGACGACTCCGACCGCGCCGAGGCCGGCTGGACGATCATCAACGTGCCGTCCTTCCGGGCCGATCCCGAACGAGACGGAACCAACTCCGACCGCGGCGTGATGATGGACATCGCCAACCGCGTGGCACTGGTCATCGGCCGCGCCGATTACTGCGGCGTGAACAAGAAGACCATGTTCACCGTCATGAACTACGTGCTGCCCCAGAGCGGCCAGCTCACCATGCATTGCTCGGCAAACGTTGGCGACAACAATGACTCGGCCATCTTGTTCGGACTATCTGGAACCGGAAAGACCACCTTGTCGGCAGACCCCGACCGTCTGCTCATCGGCGA
>CALBVR010000412.1 GCA_937969565.1 uncultured Acidimicrobiales bacterium
TCCTCCTGCTCGCCGCCGTGGCCGGTGTGCTCTTCGCCGCTCTGCTGTTCGTCACCGGACGCTCCATCCTGCGCCCGCTCGACGGTCTCATCGATGAAGCCGACCGAGTCGCCAACGTGCGACTCCCGAAGGTCGTCCAGCACCTGCGGTCGCTCGGCGCCAGCGACGAGATCCCACCGCTTCCCGAGATCCCGAAGTACTCCGACGATGAGGTCGGCGCCCTCGTCGACGCCTTCAACGAGGTGCAGGGCACCGCAGTCGTGCTCGCCACCGAACAGGCACAGAGCCGCCGCAACTTCGCCGAAATGTTCGTGAACTTCGGTCGACGGAACCAGCAGCTCAACCACCGCATGATTGCCATGCTGAGCGACCTCGAGAAGAACGAACAGGACCCCGACGTCCTCGCCAACCTCTATCAGTTGGACGCGCTCGCAACTCGCATGCGGCGCAACGCCGAGAGTCTCCTCGTGCTCGCCGGCAACCAGACGCCCCGCCAGTGGAGCAAGCCGGTGTCGCTCGAACGGACCGTACGCTCGGCCCTCGCCGAGGTCGAAGGCCACGACCGGGTCGATGTGTCCGACCTCCCCGACGTGTCCCTGCCCGGCGCAATCGTGGCGGACATCACCCACCTTCTGGCGGAACTCATTGAGAACGCCACGAACTTCTCCGATCCCGAACGCAGCGTGGAGCTCACCTCCTATCGGATGCGAGAAGGTCTCATGGTGCAGATCACCGATCACGGCATCGGCATCGGCAGCGCCGATCTCGCCCTCCACAACGAACGGATCTCGACACCACCACGGTTGGACGAAGCCCCGTCCCGACTCCTCGGACTCTTCGTGGTCGGACGCCTCGCCGACCGCCACGATCTCCGGGTCGTCCTCGACAGCGAACCCGGCGCCGGCACCACCGCACACGTGCTGATCCCGGGCGAGCTCGTGGTCGAACCCGAAGAGCCGGTCGTCGTTCAGGACCCCGCGCAGCCGGCCGACGCCGTGGCCACCGCACCGGCTGCTCCGCCGATTCCCCCGCCCGCCCCGGAAACTCCGCCAACCCCGCCGGCTCTGCCGGTGGCACCTGCACCGGCGGTCGTCGCCGCCCCGCCGGTTGCGGTGCTGCCGGCACCCCCGCCAGTTCCGGTTGCGTCCGGCGCGCCCACGCCGGGCGCAACCGCCGGACTCCCCACACGTGCTCCCCAGCAGGCGTGGTCCGAGATGATGGTCGAGCCCGTTGCGCCGCTCGTCCCCGTCGTCGAACCCCCTGAAGCAGAACCCGCCGAGGAAGCCAGCGGCTTCGGATCGCTCGTCGCCTTCATGGGCGGCGTCGACCGTGGCCTCACCGACACCGAGAACTCTGATTGGAGCGCATCGTGACGCACCCAACCCCGACAGCGCCCGCCGTGGAAGCCACCCCCGAATCGTTCCACTGGCTCATGAACAACTTCGTCACCGGCACGGGCGGCGTGGCCCACGCGTTGGCCGTGTCTGCCGACGGCATCAAGCTCTGCGCTTCCGAAGCGCTGCCCGAGTCCAGCGCCGATCAGTTCGCGGCCATCACCTCCGGCCTCTCCAGCCTCACGATGGGCGCTGCCCATTGCTTCGGCGAGAAGACGGTCGAACGCGTGATGATCGAGATGGGCAACAGCTTTCTCCTCATCGCGCACATCACCCATGGCGCCGTCCTCGGCGTCATCTGTCAGAAGGGCGCCGACATCGGAGCGATCGCCTACTCCATGACGGTCTTCGCTGAGCGTGCCGGCAGCGTGCTCAGCCCCGTGCTGATCGACCAGCTGAAGAACTCACTGACGGTCTGATCGAACGTGTCCGCATCCCGAAGCGAATGGGACGACGGCGTCATCTTCGAAGATGACGACCCGGACGTTCGCCCGTACCTCGTTGCCGGCGGGGCCACCACCAGCCAGGTGTCCGGGCTCGCGATCGAGACCATGGTCACCCGTACGGACGTCGACCATGGACAACTTCGATTCGAAGCCCGAGACATGGTCGATCGAGCCGCCGCTGCGACCTCGATCGCCGAACTCTCTGCGGGCATGAACATCCCGCTCGGCACCACACTCGCCCTCGCCGGCGAACTCATCACGACCGGGCATCTCCATGCCCACCAGACCATGGCGGAAACCACCATGACCGACCTCGACATCATGACAAGGATCATCAATCGTGTACGGCAACTCTGAACAACCGACGCCGTTGCGGGGGCGGAACCCGCTGTCGGTGAAATTCGTCGTCGCCGGTGGGTTCGGTGTTGGCAAGACCACGATGGTCAACGCCGTCTCCGAGATCGAACCGCTTCGGACCGAGGCCGCCATCACGGGCGCCAGCATCGGCATCGACGACACCAGCAAGGTGCAGACGAAGACCACCACAACGGTCGCGATGGACTTCGGCCGACTCACCATCGACCAGGAGCTCGTCCTGTTCCTCTTCGGCACGCCCGGTCAGGACCGGTTCGGGTTCATGTGGGACGACATCACGACCGGAGCCCTCGGCGCCGTCGTGCTCGTCGACTCCCGTCGCTTGGCCGACTGCTTCTTTGCCATCGACTATTTCGAGCGGCGTCAGATTCCCTTCGTGATCGCCGTGAACCGCTTCAACGGCGTCGTCGACCACACGCTCGACGACATCCGATCCGCGTTGAACGTGGACGCCGGCGTTCCCATGGTCGAATGCGATGCCCGGCAACTCGAGTCGGTCCGGACCACGTTGCTCGTGCTGTTCGACCTGATCATCAGCAAGCTGCATCCGGGTGAACAATCCGATCTGCTCCGAGAGGCCTGCTGAACCAGCACGACGGGTGGGCGTCGGCCCGCAGCCATGGCAAGCTCTGAGGACCGTGCGTCAGCCCGACGCACGAACCATGGAGCAACACACCAGAGATGACGACCGATCAGCTTGCCGACCGCCGCCAGTTCTACATCAACGGCGAGTGGGTCGACCCGACGACTCCGAACGACCTCGAAGTCATCAACCCCTCGACCGAAGCCGCCTGCGCCGTGATCTCGCTCGGCTCCGACGCCGACACGAACGCCGCCGTCGCTGCCGCAAAGGCCGCCTTCCCGGGCTGGAGTCAGACGCCGGTCGCCGAGCGCATTGCGATGTTGGAGCGGCTGGCCGAGATCTACGACGCCCGCAGTGCCGAAATGGGCGAGGCGATTTCGCTCGAGATGGGCGCACCCATCGACATGGCAATGACCGCACAGGCCGGTGCCGGCTCGTGGCACTTGCGCAACACGATCGAGACGCTGAAGAACTTCGCCTTCGAAGAGCCGCTGGGCGACCACGCTCCCGGCGATTGGATTCTCAAGGAGCCGGTCGGCGTCGTCGCAATGATCACCCCCTGGAACTGGCCCATGAACCAGGTGACGCTCAAGGTCGGGCCGGCCGTCGGCGCCGGGTGCACGATGGTGCTCAAGCCGTCTGAGGTCGCTCCGCTCTCCTCGGCGCTCTTCGCCGAAATGATGGACGAGGCGGGCTTCCCCCCGGGCGTCTTCAACATGGTCAACGGCGACGGCATGGGCGTCGGTACGCAGCTGTCCGGCCACGCCGACGTCGACATGGTGTCCTTCACCGGATCCACCCGCGCTGGTGTCGCCATCACGAAGAACGCCGCCGACTCGGTCAAGCGGGTCGCCCTCGAACTCGGTGGCAAGGGTGCCAACATCATCTTTGCCGACGCCGACGACAAGGCCGTCGCCCGCGGTGTGCGCGGTTGCTTCGGCAACAGCGGCCAGTCCTGCAACGCCCCCACCCGCATGCTGGTGGAGCGGTCGATCTACGATGCCGCAGTTCAGACCGCACAGGAGGTTGCGGCCAAGACCGCGGTCGACGTCTCGGAGAGCCAGGGCCGGCACATCGGCCCGGTCGTGTCGCAGGTCCAGTTCGACAAGATCCAGGGACTCATCGCCACCGGTGAAGCCGAAGGCGCCACGCTGCTCGCCGGCGGCACCGGCCGGCCCGACGGCCTCGACGCCGGCTACTTCGTGAAGCCCACGGTCTTCGCCGACGTCACCCCGGACATGACCATCGCCAAGGAAGAGATCTTCGGCCCGGTGCTGTCCATCATGCCGTTCGACACGGAAGAGGAAGCCATCGCGATCGCCAACGACACGGCATACGGCCTCACCAACTACGTACAGACCACCGACAACGAAAAGGCTCGCCGGGTCGCCCGGCAGCTCCGCTCCGGCATGGTCGAGATGAACGGACAGCCCCGCGGTGCCGGCTCACCATTCGGTGGCTACGGCCAGTCGGGGAACGGCCGTGAAGGTGGAGTCTGGGGCCTCGAGGAGTTCCTCGAGGTCAAGTCCATCTCCGGTTGGAACGTCTGAGTCAGCGGCTCATCCGATGGCCACCTGGAGCCTCGACCCCGAGGTCACCCACCTGAACCACGGTTCGTTCGGTGCGTGCCCGGTCGAGGTACTCCAGGTGCAATCGGCCTTCCAGGAGCAGATGGAGCGCAACCCGGTTGCGTTCATGCTGCACCACTACCAGCCGGCGCTCGAGGCGAGCCGCGCCGCGCTCGCCACGTTCATCGGCGTCGACACCGACGGACTGGTCTTCGTCCCGAACGCCACCTACGGCGTCAACTCCGTACTGCGCTCGCTGGAGGGGCGGCTTCCGGCCGGCGCAGAAATCGTCGTCACGAATCACACGTACAACGCCTGTCGCAACGCCGCCACAGTCACAGCGTCGCGGGTCGGCGGGCGCCTCGTGGAAGCCGAGATCCCCTTCCCGATCGCGGATCCGGGTCAGGTCGTCCAGGCGGTGCTGGACGCCGTGACCGATCGAACGGCATTGGTGATGCTCGACGAGGTCACGTCGCCGACCGGCATCGTGCTTCCGGTGGCCGAGATCATCGCGGCGCTCGAGCCGCGGGTGCCGGTGCTCGTGGACGGCGCCCATGCGCCAGGGATGATCGAGCTGGATGTCGGCGCGATGGGTGCATCGTTCTACACCGCAAACTGCCACAAGTGGCTCTGCTCGCCGAAGGGTGCGGCGTTCCTTCACGTGGCCGAACGTCACCGAGCCGGCATACATGCCGCGGTCGTCAGCCACGGCTACAACGATGGCTGGCCGAGCAGCGCCTCGCGCTTTCATGCCCAATTCGACTGGACCGGCACCGACGACCCGTCCGCCCGCCTATCCGTTGCGGCCGCGCTCGAGGTGATGGCAAATCACCACCCGATGGGTTGGGTCGGCATTCGGGCGAGCAACCACGAACTCGTCCTCGCCGGGCGCCGGATCGTCGCCGAAGCGTTGGACGTGGAACCTCCGGCACCCGAATCGATGATCGGCTCGATCGCGTCCCTTCACCTTCCCGACCCGACCGTCGAGCCCACCAGCATCTTCGATCCGCTCACCGAAGCGCTTCACCATCGGTGGTCGATCGAGGTTCCCGTGTTCACCTGGCCTACTGC
>CALBVR010000413.1 GCA_937969565.1 uncultured Acidimicrobiales bacterium
CGAGCTGGCCGAGCTCGGCGAGGTCACGACGCTGGCCGGCGAGACGCTGGTGATCGACGCCGACGACACCGTCACGGTCGGCGGCGTGACGGTCGCTGCGCTCGACGTCACCGCCGACAACGGCGTCATCCACGTGATCGACGGCGTCCTTCTCCCCCAGAGCGTGTCGTCCGCCCTCACCGCGAACGCCGTGACGACACTGCTCGCGCTCGAGCCGATTCAGTTCGCAGACTCGTCGGCGGAGATCACGGAGGCATCGCTCGCCACGCTGCAAGCGGCGCTCGAACTGCTCGAATCCGATCCGGAGGCGCAACTCGAAATCGCGGGGCACACCGACGACATCGGACCGGCAGACGGAAACCAGCGTCTGTCCCAGCGCCGAGCGGACGCCGTTCGAGCCTGGCTGGTCGACAACGGCATCGACGCCGACCGACTCACCGCAGTGGGATACGGCGAGGATTTGCCCGTGGCCGACAACGGAACGCAGGACGGTCGGGCGCAGAATCGTCGAATCGAGTTCGTCGCCCGCTGACCGCGTGACGCGGCCGAGGCCACACAGAGGGTGAATCACCCAGAAAATAGTGTTCCCGGCACGACAGAGTATGACAACTGTGTAACAATCGTTACCGCTTCATGACCTATGGGTCGATACGCCCAGTGCCGACCAGTTCGGACGACCCATCGGTCCTCTCGCCCTCATGCCTCGCTCCGTCGCCTCACGCCGCCTCCTTCTGATCGCCGCTGCGATCATCCTCGGACTCGCCGCTCTCGCGACCCCGGTCGACGCCCAGGACGAAGCCTCTCCCGCCGAAACCTCACCGGTGGCCGTGCCCTTCGTCGGCACGTACGAAGTGTGGTGCACCGAGCGCAACCCCGGCCCGGGCGAGCGAACATTCTGCGCGAACGCCAACCACCACACGACGCCCGCCATCGACATCGGCATGGAGATCGGCGAACCGATCTACGCCGCCGGGAACGGCGTCGTGACGGATCTGGAGACCAGCTGCCGAATCAGCAGCTGTTCCGGCGGGCGCGGGCTGTTCGTCGAGATCACCCATCCCGATGGAACAACCAGCACCTACCTGCACCTCGACTCCGTGACGGTCGCCGATGACCAGCAGATCACGGTCGGCCAGCTGATCGGCACCTCGGGCGCCACCGGGCAGAGCAGCTCACCACACCTGCACTACGACGAGCGAAGCGACGGCGTCCGCATTCCTTTCGGAACCTGGTTGGGCTGCGTGAATGGCGCAGTCGTCCAGTACCCCGACGTGTTCGGCACGACCGACTGGAACCAGGTCGAGTTCGGCAGCGAAGTCGTGAACGAAGGCTTCGACTGCCTCGGCGGCCTCGAGATCCCGGCGGCGGCCCCCTCCGTCATCACCGGTGACGGGCTCCTCGGCATCGCGGCTCCCACCGGAAGCGAAGGCGAAGCCCGGATCATCACGGTGATCGGCGAGGAAGACCCCGAACCGTCCCTGCAAACCGTGGAACTCACCGCCGGCAAGCTCGTCCGCATCACGGCCCGGCCCGAGTCCACCGTCTCGGTCCAGTTCCGGGCGCGGCGCGGCACCATCTGGACCGCCTGGTCGGAATCCGTCGTACTCCAGATCGTCGAAGACGACCGGCCGACCTGCTTCGGACTCCACGCCACGGTCGACGGCAGCAACGGCACCACCGGACCCGACGTCATCATCGGCACCGAGGGCAGCGACTCCATCAACGCCGGCAGCGGCGACGACCTCATCTGCGGCCTCGGTGGGAACGACGTGATCGAGGCCGACGACGGCGACGACCGGGTCTCTGGCGGCGACGGTCGAGACATCATCTTCGGCGGCGACGGGCGAGACACGATCTTCGGCGGCCCGTCGGCCGACCAGATCGACGGCGGCGCAAACCGGGACCGCATCGACGGCGGGCAGGGCGGTGACCTCATCAATGGGGGTCCCGGGTCCGACCTACTGAATGGAAGCACCGGCGACGACGAGGTGCGAGGCAACGGCGGACGGGACCGAATGCGCGGCGGACAAGGCGATGACGAACTGATCGGTGGACGCGGCAACGACCGCATCGCTGGAAACGTCGGCGACGACGTTCTCTCCGGCGGCGTGGGCCGAGATCGGTGCGAGGGCGGCGGGGACCCCAACGACACGACCACTGGATGTGAGCTGTGACCAATCGCCGTCTGCTGACCGGACTCCTGGCCGCCCTACTCGGGCTGGGTGCCGGCATCTTTGCACTGATGGGAACCGCCGGTGCCGGTTCGGGCGCCACCGTCGGCGTCATCGACACGTTCGACCGGGCGCGAGTGCTCTCGAGCTGGCAGACGCATGTGGAGCAGAACGTCGACCTCAACTCCGGATGGAACGGCTCCGTCGACGGCTGCCGCGCCGGAAACGCAAGCGCAGCGTTCGACGGAGGCACGCTCGAAACCATCAACTGGTTCCGTCGGATGGCCGGTCTGCCAACCGTCGCCGAGAACACCGCAGCCAGCGTCGGCGCTCAGCAGGCCGCTCTCATGATGGACGCCGCCAACCGACTCTCGCACAGCCCGGCCACCAGCTGGCCCTGCCACACCGCGGCGGGCGCTGGCGCCGCCGGCATGGGCAACCTCACCCTCGGTGTGGCCGGCGCACGTGGCGTCATCGGTCAGATCGAAGACCCCGGTGCCGGAAACGAGATCCTCGGACACCGCCGCTGGCTCCTCTACCCCCGCCTCGGGTCGGTCGGCATCGGCAACACGAGCACGGCCGGCGTCGTCACCGTGATCGGCGCCCCAACCACCCGTGCCAGCGGCACCCAGTGGATTTCCTGGCCGCCTGCCGGCTACGTCCCCGCTGACGCCGTGTACGACCGCTGGTCCCTTTCCTGGAACAACGAAACGCCGGCTGATTTCTCCAAGGCGAGCGTGTCCATGACCGAGAACGGGCGAGCTGTCGGCGTCACAATGCTCCCCCTCGTCGACGGCTACGGCGACGCGACGCTCGGTTGGGAGCCCAACGGCATCACGCCCAACCAGGGCGGAGACGTCAAGTACCGCATCACCGTCAGCAACATCATCGTCAACGGCCGCTCGGTCACCCGCACCTGGGAGACGGTCGCGATCAATGACGGCGGCTCGAACACGATTGCGCTCACCGGTGCGAACGACACCTGCGCCGGCCACCGGGCGACCATCGTCGGAACGAATGGCGACGACGTGCTCTACGGAACGCCCGGCAACGACGTGATCGTCGCCGGCGACGGATCGGACACGGTCTATGGCGGCGGCGGCAACGACATCATCTGCGGCGGCACCGGCAACGACAACCTCTACGGCGAGGCCGGCAACGACAGCATCTGGGCGGGAGCCGGCAACGACAATGTTCGTGGAGGCACCGGCGACGACATGCTCGACGGCATGAACGGTCGCGATCGACTGCTCGGCAACGAAGGTTCGGACCTGCTCATCGGTGGCGGCAAGCGCGACATCATCATGGGCAACAGTGGTACGGACACGTGCTGGCCCGACCGGGCGGGCAGCTCCTCGTCGAGCAACGACGCCCTTCGCTCCTGCAACTGACCGGGCGTCAGCCCCGGAAAAAGAACCACCAGGCGACGGCCGCCACGAGCCCGAGCACGATGGCCACCTTCAAGAACCCCTTGATGGCGCCGTAGACCGCTCCAGCGAGCGCCAGGAGCGCAATCACGAGCACCACGGCGGTCAGGCCGGGATTCGATGAGGCGGCCTCGGAGAGCGAGTCCGGGACCTTGTCGGCCAGGTCCGGAGTCAGCTCCTCGAGCGTTTCGGTCGGGATCTTGTCCAACGTTCCATCGCGAAGCTGCTCAACGATGTCCTCCGGAAGTGCATCCACCACGTCGGCAGGCAGGTCCTCGAGGGGGGTCGATTCGTCTGATTGTGCGTACTGGGCCATGATGTAGTGTCGCACCTCCACCCCAACGCGGGGTGCCACCCATTCACGCCCGATGAATCAACGCTCACCGCTCGGTTACTCCGCCCGCCTTGGCCCGCAATCCTCCGCTCCGCGGCGGGGCGCCAGCCTGCCCATCGGATGGATCGCCATCCTCGGCGGGCTCTTCGCAATTCTCGTCCTTCTCTGGATCGTCGGTGCCACTGGCGCGACGGAGCAGGCGGACGCCACCGATCAGTCGGCGGAGCTCGCCGAGATCGTGCGCCCGGCACTCACTCGAGCCGGATACGGCGACATCGTGGTGAAGGCAGATGATCGCACGGTGGTGCTCGAAGGCGAGCTCGCCACACGTGCGGACGTGGTCGCGGCAAGTGCCGTTGCGAGCTCGATCGCCGAGGTCGCCTACGTGGACAACCGCCTGACCTATGTCGGCGAGCCCGAGCTGGGCGACATTCCCACCGACAACACGCCCGGACCCGTCCAGGGTGGCGCCACGTCGACGGATGATCTCCTCCTCCAGGCGGCGATGGCCGGAATTGCCGCCCGGGACCCGATCGAGTTCGAGACCGGAAGCGACGAGCTCACGCCTGAGTCGGCGACGACGATCTCTCAGATCGCTGAGCAGCTCCTGGAGCGTCCGCTGGTCCGGATCGAGATCGGTGGCCATACCGACAGCGACGGTGAGGCAGAGGCCAACCAGCTGCTCTCCGAGGCTCGTGCGAACGCCGTGCTGAACGCGCTGCTCGCTGCCGGCATCGAGGCGGACCGCATGACGGCGGTCGGGTACGGCGACGCCCTGCCGGTCGCCACCAACGAGACGGCCGAAGGCAAGCGGCGCAACCGCCGCATCGAGTTCCTCGTCGTCATCTGACGACGAGTACGCCGCACCACCACCGACAGCGCGCACCCCACCACAACTGGGGACAGACCTCCCCTGTGGTCATCTGCGCGCACAGAGCGAAAGGGGCCTGGCACCTTTTGCGGCAAAAGGTGCCAGGCCCCTTGAACAGCCGATGGTGCCAGGCCCCTTGGACCCGGACGGTGC
>CALBVR010000414.1 GCA_937969565.1 uncultured Acidimicrobiales bacterium
CTGCTCAGCGCGGGGGAGTGGGACCTCGCCCGGCTCGAGTCGACCGTGGCACGGTGGCAGGGCACGCCGGTGCTTGCCCGGGCCAGTCATCTGGTGGAGAGCCAACTCGGTGTCGAATCGCCGGTTGGTCTTCGCAGCTTCACGATGTCGACGGCGGGCCGGGAGATGCTCGAGCCGTACCTTGTCGATGGCGATCGCTTTCCGGCGCTCGCGGCCGCAACGCTGAAAGTGTTGCCGTTGGCGGAGCGCCCGGCGTTTGCGCTGGCCGTCGGGTTGCCCGAGGGTTCGCGGCCGACCGAACGCGCCCGGGAGCTGTGGGCCGGGCGCCCCCGAAGGCGCTGACCGTTCCAGATCAGTCCATCAGATGGGGGATGTCGCACTCGCCGCGAGATTCCACCGCGAGTGTCCGGTTCGCCTCGAGCTGCACCGGAGGGCCCGAGACGGCGTCGTCGTCCCAGGAGTCGAACACGAACCAGTCTCCGGTCGACGGCCGGTACACGCCGAGCGTGGCATCGCCGGAACAGCCCCAGCGGCCGACCGCTGCCTGGTCACCGGCCTGACCGACTCGCCACAGCTGCTCGGCAAGATCCTGTTCGTGGAGCAGCGTGCCATCGGCCGTCGACCAGCGGACGCCCGAGGCCGCGAGCGATTGCTCGGCGGGTGCAATCGTCGAGACCTCGAGTGCGCTGGCGGCTGGGGCTGCTTCAACGGGATCGGAGCCGAACAGGTCGGTCCCGAACGCGAAGGCGACCACCAGCACAATGGGGAGAAGCAGGAGCGAACGTCGTGGCCGGCGACTCTCGATGGACGAGACTTCGGCGGGCCGATGTGGAGAGGGTCCGAAGGGGATCGTGCGTCCGGATCGGCCAGAGCCTCCGGACTGCGGCCGAATGGTGAGAACAGCGGCGAGGTCGTCGATCGTGCAGGTGCCCCCGGCATCCGCTTCGGAGATCAGTTGGTCGAGGCGGGTTCGGAGTTCCGTTTGGCTGGTGTCCCATCGGTGTTCGGGAGCGAGCAACGCGGCAGCGATGGCGGCGAGCCCGCGGGCGTCGAGTGTCGGCGTTGCCTGGCGCAATGGCCCGACGAACTCTGGTGTGCCCTCGGTGATCCAGCTGCCGTCGGCAGGACGGCTGGCGCCGAAGTCGAGAAGTACCGGCTGACCGTCGTGCCGGAGGCCGATGTTGGCCGGCGAGACGTCGCCGTGAATCCAGCCGGCAGCGTGGATGTGACGGAGCGCATCGATGATCGGGAGCAGGAGCGCCTCCACCTCGTCCGACGCAAGTCGCTCACCCCGACGAAGCAGGTCGTCGAGTGTGCCGCCAGCGCAATACTCGAGGACCAGTGGTGCTCCCTCGATCGGATGCTCGACAAGGTCGACCACGTGGGGATGGGCAAACCGCACGAGCATCTCCGCTTCGTGGCGGCCGACGGTTCCCGATGGCGCCACCTTCACCGCCACATCGCGTCCGCCCCGCACCGTCCGAAAGACGGTGCCGTGCCGACCCGCACCGATCCGGTCTCCGTACTGGGGGTGATCCACAATTCTCGACATAGATTGAAAACTATTGAAATGCATTGAAGGTGTCAAACCCTCGCTCGCACCACAGCCCGATAGCGTTTCCCCATGACCAGTGGACGAACGATCCGAATCGGCCTTCTCGGTTGCGGCACGGTGGGCACCTCCTTCGTGCAGCTGATCGATCAGCAACGCAGCGCCATCGCCGCCCGCACGGGCCTCGACCTCGCCATCGCCGCCGTATCGGTCCGCGACGTCAGCCGAACCCGCGAAGGCGTGGACCCCGCACTTTTGACCACGGACTCGGCCGCAATCGTGGCCGATCCCACCATCGATGTGATCGTCGAGACCGTGGGTGGGGTCGACGGGACGAAGCAGCTCCTCGAAGCTGCGCTCGCCGCCGGGAAGCCGGTCATCACCGCGAACAAGGAACTGCTCGCACATCACGGCCCCGAGCTCTTCGCCGCGGCCTCCGCCGCCGGGGTCGACCTCAGCTTCGAGGCATCGGTTGCGGCCGGCATCCCGTTCATCCGGCCGCTTCGGGAGTCTCTCGTCGGTGAGAACCTCACCCGCGTGATGGGAATCCTCAATGGAACGACGAACTACATCCTCTCGCAGATGACCGAACACGGGGCCGGCTACGCCGACGCACTGGAAGAAGCCCAGCGCCTCGGTTTCGCCGAGGCCGACCCGACCGCCGACGTCGAGGGATTCGACGCCGGCGCCAAGGCTGCGATCATCGCAACGCTCGCCTTCGGCCAATCGGTCACCGCCGGAGACGTGCACATCGAGGGCATCTCGACCATCACTGCCGAGGACATCTCGAACGCCGATCGCATGGGTCACGTGATCAAGCTGCTCGGTGTCGTCGATCGCGACGACACCGGCGCGATCGGTGTCCGCGTGCACCCGGCCATGGTGAGCGCCGACCACCCACTCGCCTCGGTCCGCGACAGCTTCAACGCCGTCTTCGTTGAAGGCGATGGCGTGGACCAGCTCATGTTCTACGGCCGCGGCGCCGGAGGTCATCCCACCGCCGCAATGATGGTCGGAGACACGATCGACGCCGCCCTCAATGTCGTTGCTGGCGTGCACCGGGATCTCGGCGCCCTGCAGCCGGCCACCATCAAGCCGATGTCGGAAGTCGTCTCCGCCTTCTACGTGAGCCTGGACGCACGCGACGAACCTGGCGCGCTCGCCACGATTGCGGCGGCGTTCGGGAACCGTGGCGTGTCCATCCGCTCGATGGAGCAGGAAGGCCTCGGCGACCAGGCGCGGCTCGTCTTCATCACCCACGAAGCGGTGGAAGCCGATCTCCGCGCCACGCTCACCGACCTGAACAGCATCGACGTGGTGAAGAACGTCGGCCAGGTCCTGCGGGTCGTCTGCGACTGACATGGTCGCGTACCACAGCACCCGCGGCGCAGCGCCTGAGCTGGCGTTTTCCGACGTTCTCCTCACCGGGCTCGCGCCCGACGGTGGCCTCTATGTGCCCACCTCATGGCCCACGGGCCACATCGCTCCGCAGATGCCGTACGCCGACTACGCCACCGAGGTGATGTGGCCGTTCGTCGAGGGTTCCATCGACCGTGCGAGCTTCGCCTCGATCGTCGCCGACGCCTACGCCACCTTCAACCATCCCGACGTCATCCCGGTGGAGTCGCTGCAGGACGGCGTGCAGCTGGTGGAGCTGTTTCACGGCCCGACCCTCGCCTTCAAGGACGTGGCGATGCAGCTGCTGGGGCGTCTGTTCGACCACGAACTCGAGCGCCGCCAGGAACGCGTCACCATCGTTGGGGCGACCTCCGGCGACACCGGTTCGGCCGCCATCGAAGCCTTCCGTGACCGCGACACCGTCGACATCGTCATCCTTCACCCGCACAACCGCACGTCCGAAGTGCAGCG
>CALBVR010000415.1 GCA_937969565.1 uncultured Acidimicrobiales bacterium
GTGAGAATGTCGTCCTGCGAGAAGAGTTCGACCTCAAAGATGCCCGAACCCCGGCCCGGGCGGGGAACATGCAGGGCATACACGACGACATCACCCTGCTCGGTGGCCACCTGGGCCCGAAACCCCGGCAACCCGCCCTCGACACGGTCGGCGATCGGGTCTGACAACCGGATGATCTCCCGGTTGGAATAGATGCCGATGCTGGGAAAGTCGTTTCTTCTATAGGTCGATTGGAGGTCCGGCGTTCCATCGGCGGGTTCGGGGTTCGGAGGAAAACCGGCCAGGTCAGTGAGTGCGTAGGCGTACCGCTCACGAAGCACGGCGTCGTGGGTTTCGCGGAGTTCGACCCCCACGAACACCTCAGGCTCGCGCTCGAAGACGAAATAGTCGACGTCGTTGTCGCTGAACCATTGCTGAGCGACGTTGATCGCCGCGAAACGAGTGGTCTCCGCTGGGACCGGCGAGTCGATCGGACGCCCCGGCAGCACGACGGCAACAAGGTAGAAGATCACGATCGAACCCAGAATCCCGAGGAACAGGGGGTCTCGCCGCCACGCCGCCATCAGCAGGGCAGCGAGCGCAGCCGCGACGACGATCAACGGCAGGAGAATCGCGGCAAGCTCGAATATCTGATGGAAGCCCCGAACCACGAACCAGCTCCATGGGAAGAGCAGCCACAACCACCGGAGCCACGCGGGGCGTCGACGAACAGGGCCGGGAACGATTTCGATGTCATCGCCCGAAGCTGGTGCCGCCTCGGTCATGATTTGAGCCACCGAACCAGCGTACGAGCTGATTCCATGGCCTTCCTGAGACGTTTGACCCGCCCCGCCGCGGGCCTCCACGGTCAGTGTGCGTGTGCCGGATCAGCGGCCGCCGGGTCGATGCCGTACCGCTCCATGGCCTGCGCCACCACCGCACGGTCGATTTTGCCCTCGTCGGCGAGCGCAGAGAGCACGGCGACCACGATGTTGGGGGTATCGATCTCGAAGAAGGCACGGAGCGCTTCGCGGGTGTCCGAACGGCCGAAGCCGTCGGTACCCAGAGCGACATAGCGGCCGGGCACCCAGCGGGCGATCTGGTCGGGCACGGTCTTCATGTAGTCCGTGACGGCGACGATCGGGCCACCCACGGTCGCCAACTTCACGGTGACGTCGGGGTATGCCGGGTCAGCACCCGGGTTGTACCGGTTGTGGCGTTCCGCCTCGAGCGCGTTCTCACGCAGTGTCTTGTACGAGGTCGCGCTCCACAGCTCTGCACCCACGTCGAAGTGCTCGGCCAGCTCCGCCTGCGCCTCGCGGGCAGCACCCTGAGTGGGGCCACTGAACAGGATCGCCGAGCGGTGCGTGCGCTCCGGGGCATCGGCGAACTGATAGAGGCCGGAGAGGATGTCTTCGTCGCTCACGTGATCCGGACGGGCCGGCATCTCGTAGTTCTCGTTGTAGATCGTGAGGTAGTAGAAGACGTCTTCACCCGCCTCGGCGCCCTCGCCGTACATGCGGCGCAGACCTTCCTTGATGAGCGTGCCCAGCTCGTATGCGTAGGCCGGGTCGTAGGCCTCGCAGGACGGCACGGTCGATGCCAACAGGTGGCTGTGGCCATCCTGATGCTGCAGACCCTCGCCCATGAGCGTTGTGCGGCCGGCAGTTGCGCCCATGAGGAAGCCACGAGCCCGGGAGTCGGCAGCCGACCAGATGAGGTCGCCCACCCGCTGGAACCCGAACATCGAATAGAAGGTGAAGAACGGCACCGTCGGCACGCCGTAGTTCGCGTAACTGGTGGCCGAAGCGATGAACGACGCCATCGCGCCCGCCTCGGTGATGCCCTCCTCGAGGATCTGACCGTCCGTGTCCTCCGAATACGAGAGGAGGAGTTCGTGGTCGACCGGCTCGTACAGCTGGCCGTGCGGCGCGTAGATCTCGAACTCGCGGAACATCGAGTCCATGCCGAAGGTGCGGGCCTCATCCGGAATGATTGGCACGACGCGTCGGCCGAAGGCCTGGTCCCGCATCATGTTTCGAAGCGTTGCAGTGAACACCATGGTCGTCGACACCTCGCGGCCACCCGAACCCTTGTCGAGGTCGTCGAAGATCGACTCGGCCGGAAGATCGAGGGGGCGACGGGTGCGGACCACCCGCTTGGGCAGCGCGCCGCCCAACTCCTGGCGGCGGCGCAGCAGGTACTGCATCTCCTCGGAATCCGGCGCCGGCTTGAAGTACGGGGGGACCCCGTCTTCCAGCTCGGACTCGGGAATCTCGTCTTCTAGATGCAGACGCTCGCGCATCTCGAGCATCTGGTCCTTGTTCATCTTCTTCAGCTGGTGCGTGCTGTTGCGAGCCTCGAAGCCCTGCCCCAGCGTCCAACCCTTGATGGTCTTGGCCAGAATGACCGTCGGTCGTTCGGTCTCTTCGACCGCAGCCTTGTAGGCCGCGTGCAACTTCAGATAGTCGTGGCCACCGCGAGGCAGATTGCGCAGGTCGTCGTCCGACAGGTGCTCCACCAGCTTGCGCAGGCGGGGATCCGGGCCGAAGAAATGCTCACGGATGTAGCTGCCATCCTCGACCGCGTAGCGCTGGAACTCGCCGTCCACCACGGTGTTCATCTTGTTGAGGAGCACGCCGTCCACATCGCGGGCCAGCAGTTCGTCCCAACGCGAACCCCACACGACCTTGATCACGTTCCAGCCAGCGCCGCGGAAGTTGCCCTCCAGTTCCTGGATGATCTTCGAGTTGCCGCGCACCGGACCATCGAGCCGCTGCAGGTTGCAGTTGATCACCCAGATGAGGTTGCCCAGTCCGGAACGGCCAGCGAGCGAAATGGCGCCGAGCGTTTCCGGTTCGTCGGTCTCGCCGTCTCCCAGGAACGCCCAGACCTTGCCCTGCGAAGCGTCGTCGATGCGGCGCTGGGTGAGGTAGCGGGCAAAGCGGGCGTGATAGATCGAGTTGATCGGGCCGAGGCCCATCGACACCGTCGGAAACTCCCAGAAGTCCGGCATGAGGCGCGGATGCGGGTAGCTGGACAGGCCCTTCCCCCCGATTTCCATGCGGAAGTGGTCGAGGTTCTCCTCGGTCAGGCGACCCTCGAGATACGCCCGGGCGTAGATGCCGGGAGCAGCATGACCCTGCATGTAGATGTGGTCGCCGGGGAGGCCGTCGTCCTTGCCCCGCCAGAAGTGGTTGAAGCCCACGTCGTACAACGAAGCAGACGAAGCAAACGACGAGAGGTGACCGCCGATGCCGTCGGCCTTCTTGTTTGCCCGCACCACCATGGCGGCCGCGTTCCAGCGAATGAACGCACGAATCCGGCGCTCGATGTGCTCATCGCCCGGGAAGAACGGCTGGTCTTCGGTGGGGATCGTGTTCACATACGGCGTCCACACCGACGGGGGCGTGCCGATCTGCATCTCCTGTGAACGGGCCATCAGCTTCGACATGAGAAAACGGGCGCGCTGTTTGCCGGAACCGGAGGCCACAGCGTCGAGCGAATCGAGCCACTCCTGCGTCTCGTCGGGATCGATGTCGGGGAGCTGCTGCGAGAAGTTGTCCTGCATATGTGCTCAGTCTCTCACCAAGTCCGGTCAACGGAAACTTTTGCCGAATTTTCTCGGGTGAAAACTCCGTGAACGACCTGCTTCGGTCCACGAACGGTCATGCTGGCATGGTGAGCGACACCCTCTTCCCCCTCGACGATCCCGAACCACCCGCAAATCCGGCGACCGCTGACGAACGTCGGCAGGTCTACACCGATGGAGCCTGCTCCGGGAACCCGGGTCCCGGTGGATGGGGATGGGTCATCCCGAACGGAGGCGGCTGGGCGTCCGGTGCCGAGAACCCGAGTACCAACCAGCGCATGGAACTCCAGGCCGTGCTGCACGCCGTGAGCAACCTCGAGGGTCCGCTCGAGATCATCAGCGACAGCACATATGTCGTGAACTGCTTCAAAGACAAGTGGTGGATCGGGTGGGAACGCCGTGGCTGGAAGAACAGCCAGAAGAAGGACGTCGCGAATCAGGACCTGTGGAAGCCGCTCGTTGCCGCCTACAAGCAGGCCGACGTGACCTTCACCTGGGTCAAGGGCCACGCCGGAAACGAATGGAACGAGATCGCCGACCAACTCGCGGTCGACGCGGCAGCGAACGGCGGCTCCGACGGCGAGATCCGGTCGTAGCCCGTCAGCCTCCCTGCGGCTCTGCCGGAAGTGGCGTGTGGACTACTGCTCGACGGTCACGGCGGGGTAGAAGGCAACCCGCTCGGCGACCATTTCGGCCCCGTCCTTCGGAACCGGGTAGTACCAGGCAGCGTTCTCAGCCACCTCACCATCGACCTCGATCGTGTAATACGCCGCATCACCCTTCCACGGGCAGTGAGTGGAGTGTCCGGTCGTGGTGACGACGCCCTTGTCGAGCGAGTCGAGCGGGAAGTACGGGTTGCCCTCGACGACGACGATGTCGTCGCTCTCGGCAATCACGCGTCCGTTGAACGTTGCTGTAGCCATGCCGGACCAAACCGTGTCCGGCGACCGTCTATTCCGATCAGCCCTCGGCCAGCTCCGCAAGCTTGTCCAGCGTGCGACGGATGTTCTGCAGATGGATGGTCGGATAGCCGGCCTTCTCGAGCACCACAGGCGCTTTTGAGGTGGACCAGTCGAACGTCTCCGTCACCATCGTGCCGCCCTCGACTTCTTCGAGTTCGTAGCGCCACCGATGATGCCCCATGTGGCGCCAGGCGATCAGGTTCGGTTCCTCGAACTCGACGATCGTGTTCTGGATCCGGTACGGAATCACCTTGAGTCGCATGCCCATGCCGAAGCGAGCCCCGGGCTCCAGGCGCTCGGGATCGCCTTTGCTCGCCGACACGGTGCCGGAACCATCGATCAGCACGTGGTTGGACGGGTCGGCGAGAATGTCGAAGATCTCCTGCGCAGACGCCTTGATCAGGCGCGAGGAGCTCGTCTGACGAGCCTCCATGTCGACGCCACCAGCAGGCACGTCCATCGGTGTGGTCACAAGATGTCCTCCAACGCTTCGCCGAGAGTCTCATGCGTGAACGTGAAGCCGGACTTCTGCAACACGTCCGGCAGCACCCGCGCACTGGTGAAGAGCAGCGCTTCCGCCAGCTCCGCACCCAATCGTAGATTGACGGCGAAGCGGGGAGTGGGCAACAGGGTGGGACGGCTCAATGCCTTGCCCAACGTCGTCGTGAACTCCGCATTGGTGGTGGGGTTCGGAGCGGTCACGTTGACCGGGCCGGAGATGTCGGTGTCCAGGATGTGGAGAATTGCGTTCACCTGATCGGTGATCGACACCCAACTCCAATATTGGCTGCCATCGCCGAACCGGCCACCGATGCCCAGCTTGAAGAACGGAAGCTGCTCCTTCAACGCACCGCCCTCGGTGCTCAACACGATTCCAGTCCGGATGTGGGCGACACGGATGCCGGCCTCGCGGGCCGGATCCGCAGCGTCTTCCCAAGCGGTCACCACCTCGGAGAGGAAATCGTTGCCCGGCATCGATGACTCGACCAGGACTTCGTCACCGCGGTTTCCGTAGTAGCCGATGGCCGACCCGCTGATGAGCACCTCGGGCTTCTTGTCCAAGCCGGCCAGGGCCTCGCTCAGCAGCGCCGTGCCCTTCGTGCGGCTCTCCTTCACCTTGCGCTTCTGCTCAGGGGTCCACTTCTTCTCGCCGATGCCTTCGCCCGCGAGGTGAACCACACCGTCGATGCCCTCGAGCCCGGCCGCATCAATCGTTCCCGCGTCGATGTCCCACTGGACCTCGTCGGTGCCGGCGGCGCGCCGAACGACCCGAACCACACGGTCGCCTCGCTTGCGCAACGCCGTGGTCAGTGCTGTTCCGATGAGGCCGGACGAACCGGTGATCGCGATGTCCATACGGTCACCGTAGCGATGGGTCGGCCGCAGCGACGGCCTCTATCGAAGCCGTTCCCAGCGCCTGGGTCAGACGGAGGCTTCATCCTCGGTGCGCCGACGGGCCACGACGACGAACCCGGCACCGGCGACGACCAGCGCTGCAGCGAGCGACACGAGCCGGCTGGATTCCCGGCCGGTGAACGGCAATGTCGCCGGGGGGTTCACGATCTGATCCCGAATCTCGTCGACCTCGTCCTGTGGCGTGACAACGACGTCACCGCCCGCGGTCACCTCCAGCACGACCAGAAGGTCCAGCGTGCCGCAGCGTGCGTGAAAGGCATAGAAGCCGGGTTCGAGATCGGTTGGGAGGTCGACGCTGCGAAAGGAGAAGGTTCCGTCGACGAGCGCATCGGCGCTCCGGAGTGCCGTGGTGACGGCGATGACGCGCCCGGGTACCGAAGTCGCCGCCGCCGGGTCGTTGGCCGTGGGCGGAATGCCGGGCAGATAGAGGACGACCTCGTCGCCGCCCGAACAGCCGAGACCGTTGAAGTCGGCCACGCCCGGTTCATCGGGCGAAGTGATCACGAACAAGCCCGAGACACCGCCGTACTGCGCCATGGCTGGAGAGGCAGCCAACGTTCCCACGAGCAGGATGACGCTGAACGCGGCGAGAAAACGGCGGAACACACTCACATCACACCAATCGGATTGCTACACCCGCAGATGAGCACCTGGACTGGGCCATTCGGCTCTGCCGGGAAGATCAGCCCAGATCGAACCGGAACCGGGCGGATGACTGCACCGGCTGCTCCAACTCCACCGCGCCGTCGGAGCGCTCGCTCCACCCGGCCGGCAACTCCTGGATCCTGTCGGCATGGACCGCCCACCGAAGCTCATCGGTGGAAACCAGCGGTTGCAGCGGCAAGTGGACGTCGTAGCCGTCCGACAGGTCGGCGAACCCGGCAAGTTCGAAATGCAGGGCAGAGGACGAGTTCGGCGGGAGGTCGATCAGCACCGTGTGCACAAGACGGCCGAACTCCCATTGGGTCTCCACTGCCACTGGGCGGCCGTCGAGGCTCGCTGCGGAGATCGGGAACGGTGAGTAGACCGAAAGCAGCATTCGGTTGGTGCCGAGCGGGAGACCCTGATCGTTCGATCCGATGATCGCCGACGGGAGACCTTCCGCTGGCGCGAGATTCTGCAGTTCGACCTGGACGCCGTGGCGCACCATCCCCGAGTCAACGTCGAGCGTTGTCGTCACGTCGACCGACCGGCGAAGGAACGAGTCGATTTTGTTCTGGGCCGCGTTCTGGTGCAC
>CALBVR010000416.1 GCA_937969565.1 uncultured Acidimicrobiales bacterium
ACACCATGGCGATGTCCCGGTCCTTGGGCGGCATGTCGTTCACGACGGCGTCGCCGATGCGAATCTGCCCGCCGGTGATCTCCTCGAGGCCGGCGATCATCCGCAGCGCCGTGGACTTGCCGCAGCCGGACGGGCCGACGAACACGACGAACTCTCCGTCCTCGATGTCGAGGGCGAAACCGTTCACCGCCTTCACATCAGACCCGTCATAGACCTTCGTGACGTCGTCGAGCTGTACCGCAGCCATCCTGTTCCCCCTCGTGTCGATCCCTGCCCCACGCTGACACTCGAACGGCTTGACGGTCCATTCTTGCCGTGCAAGCGTCTCAGTCAGATCGTGGTGCTTGAACAGTTAATCGGTTAAGTCTACGATGCACAAGCGCACGGACGAGGTTTCGTGCGCCGAGAACACCTTTGACAACGCGCCGGTGCTGTCCGAGTACCGGCACAACAGGAGGGGAATCCGAAATGTCAAACTCTTACCCGCAGCCGGGTGCGTGGGATGCCTATGTGGCACGTCGCAGCGTCATCAAGGGTGGCGCCGCCGTCGGCGCATTCGCCGTTGGTGGCAGCGTGCTTGCCGCATGCGGCGGCAGCGACTCGTTCTCCGGTGAAATCGGCAGTGCCTCCGGCACGCTGAACATCGGCTCGAACGCATCCGACCCGGCACCGCAGGCTGGCCTGCAGGCCGTCGTGAACGCGTTCCCGAACGCCGACGTGGACGTCGTCATCAACACGCTCGACCACAACACCTACCAGGAGAACATCACCACGATCCTCCAGGCACAGGACGACGACGTCCTCGCCTGGTTCGCTGGCTTCCGCAACAAGTTCTTTGCGGACCAGGGCCTCGTCGGCGACATCTCCGACGTGTGGGAGAACATCACCGGTCTCGGCGAGGGCTTCAAGGCCGCATCGACCGCTTCCGATGGCAACCAGTACTTCGTGCCGACGTCCTTCTACACCTGGGCGATCAACTACTCGAAGAAGCTCTGGGGCGAGAACGGCTACACCGAGCCGACGACCTCCGACGAGCTCATCGGGCTCGCCGAGCAGATGATGAGCGATGGCGTGACCCCGTTTGCGTTCGCCAACGACGGCAAGTGGCCGATCATGGGTACGTTCGATGCGCTCAACCTGCGTCTCAACGGCTACGACTTCCACGTCGACCTCATGGGCGGCAACGGGTCCTGGACCGACGACCGGGTGCGCAACGTCTTCACGACCTGGGAAAGCCTGCTCCCCTTCCACCAGGAAGGCGCCAACGGCCGTACGTGGCAGGAAGCCGCCACCGACGTCGAGGAAGGCCGCGCCGGCATGTACCTGCTCGGCACGTTCGCTGCGTCGAACTCGGAGGCCTTCGCCGCCGACATGGACTTCTTCAACGTGCCGGAGTTCGACTCGGCCATCGGTGCTGGCGCACTCGATGCCCCGATCGACGGCTTCCAGATGGTGGCATCGCCCACCAACGAGGCCGCAGCCAAGGAAATGCTGCTGCACATGTCCACCCCGCTGGCTCAGGACGCCTACCTGTCCGAGGATCCCTCGGTCGTCGCTTCCAACTCGGGCGCAAACACCTCGGTGTACAACGACCTGCAGAAGAAGTCCTCCGAGCTCGCCAGTGCCGCCACCGGCATCTCGCAGTTCCTCGACCGGGACACCATCCCGGACTTCGCTGGAGCGTGCGGTGACATGTTCGCCGAGTTCATCGAGAACCCGGGCGGCGTCGACGGCATGTTGGCCGACCTCGAAGAGAAGAAGGTTGCCATCTTCGCCGACTTCAACGCCGGCTGAGTCAGTCAGATGACGTCGTTGCAGCACCCCTCCGATGCAGCTTCTTCATCTGACGCGACCGTGAACGAAGCGGAATCGCCGTCGCCCCGCAAGGGGCGGCGGCGGTATTCGCTTCTCACGGGCAATGATCGACGAGTACTGCAGGCCATGGTCGGGGTGCCGACCTTCCTGCACGTCTCGCTCATCTGGGTCCCGGCGATCTGCACGTTCCTTCTCTCGTTCACGAACTGGAACGGCTTTCGCTTCGACAACATGGAGTTTGTCGGACTCCGGAACTACAAACAGCTGTTCACCGTCTTCGAAAAGGACCTGTACGAGGCGTTGCTGAACAACGCCTGGGTGTTGATCTTCTTGTTTGTGGTCGCCACCCCGCTCGGCATTCTCGTCGCCTACATCCTCGACAAGAATCTCCGCGGTACCGCCGTCTACCAGAGCGTCTTCTACTTCCCGGTCGTCCTTTCGCTGGCCGTCGTCGGGTTCATCTGGAAGAGCGTGATCTACTCGCCTCGTCAGGGCGTGCTCAACGTGTTGCTCAACCGAACGGAAGAGGGCAACCAGATCAGCTGGCTCGGCGACTCCGACCAGGTGATCACGCTCGTGTCCGACTACGGACTCAGCAAGAACTTCCTTGCCATCATCGCGCCGATGATCTGGCGCCACGTCGGCTACATCATGGTGTTGTACCTCGCCGGCCTGAAGGCGGTCGACCCATCGCTGCGCGAAGCCGCAGCCATCGACGGATCGAACGAGTGGCAGAGCTTCAAGAACGTGGTGTTCCCGTCACTCAAGCCGGTGAACATCGTGATCCTCGTGATCACGGTCATCGAAGCCCTTCGGGTGTTCGACATCATCGACGTGCTCAACAACCCCATCGGCACCGACGTGCTCTCGATCCTCGTCACCGAGAGCATCCTCGGCGAGTCGAGCAACGTCGGCCGAGGCTCGGCCTACGGCGTGATGCTGCTCATGCTCTGTTTCGGCTTCGTCGTCTGGTATCTCCGCAGCACGTTCCGGGAGGATGACGCATGATCTCCAGCCGCCGCAATCAGATCATCGCCCAGGTCTTCCTGTTCGCCATGGCGGTCCTGTGGATGTTGCCGATTCTTGGCATGATCATCTCGTCGTTCCGTCCGTACGCGGAGACGTCCACCGACCCGAACGGCTTCTTCTCCTGGCCCGACACGCTCACGCTCGACAACTTCCGAAACGCGTGGGCCCGCGGCAACATGCCTCGCCACTGGTTCGTCACGTTCCTCGTGGTGATTCCGGCCGTGATCCTCGTCTTGTTCTTCTCGAGCATGGTCGCCTTCGCCGTCAGCCGGTACAGCTGGAAGTTCAACATCGCCCTGCTGATGCTGTTCACGGCCGGCAACCTGCTCCCACCGCAGTCGATCATCCAGCCGCTGTTCCAGATCTACAACCGGATCCCGATCCCCGAGTTCGCTCCCTATTCGAACAGCGGTGAACTCCGCGGCTCGCTGATCGGGTTGATCCTCATTCACGTGGCGTTCCAGAGTGGATTCTGCACCTTCGTGCTCAGCAATTACATGAAGACCCTGCCGAAGGAACTCAACGAGGCGGCGATGGTCGACGGTGCCAGCCTCTGGCGCCAGTACTGGCAGATCGTCATGCCGCTCACCCGTCCGGCACTCGGTGCCCTGGCCACGCTCGAATTCGCCTGGATCTACAACGACTACTTCTGGGCGGTCGTGCTCGTCCAGAAGGGCAACGATCTCCCGATCACGTCGTCGCTGCGAAATCTCAGCGGTGAGTTCTTCACCGACGACAACCTGGTTGCTGCCGGCTCGCTGATCGTCGTGATTCCAACGATTCTCATCTATCTTGCTCTTCGCCGACAGTTCATCTCCGGCCTCTCGGTCGGCGCCAGCAAGGGCTGATTCTCATGGAAAACCGACGATGCACGAGGGCGACCTGAATTGGCTCGCCCAACGATCCGTGACGTCGCCGCAGCCGCTGGTGTGTCGACGGCGACCGTCTCGTACGTGCTCAACGGAACCGGTTCCGTGTCGTCGGCGACCGCCGATCGGGTTCGGGACTGTGTGGAGGAGCTCGGCTACCGAGCCAACTCGCTGGCTGTCGCCCATCGGACCGGACGATCCCGGACGATCGGTCTGGCCGTTGCCGATCTCACGAACCCGTTCTTCCCCGAGTTCGCGCGGGGCGTGCACAAGGCGGCGATCACCAGCGGATTCGGGGTCTTCCTCATCGACGCGCAGGGGTCGCACGACATCGAGCTGGAGGGCCTCGAGATGCTGTCCGATCGGGTGCCCGAAGGACTGATCTGGGTACCGGTCGGCGACGACATCCTCTCGACCCGCCCGATTCCCCTCCCCTTTCCCGTCGTGACGTTCGACCGCGAGCTGCCCGACTTCGACAGCGTCAACGCCGACATCCGCCACGGCGGGGAACTCCAGGCCGAGTTGATCAACGCCAACGGCCACAAGCGTCTCGGCATCATCTCCGGCCCGCAGTGGTCCGACACCGGCCAGCTCCGCCGCGAGGGGCTTCTGGATCGGCTCGATGACGACGTCGAGGTCGTGTGGGAATTCTCGGTCGACTATTCATCGCACATTCCCGACGAGGTCCGCGAGGCGATCCTGTCCCACGAGGTCTCGTGTGCCGTGACCGCCAACGACATTCAGGCCATCGGCCTGCTTCAGACCTACCGTGACGCCGGCTTGTCCGTACCCGACGATGTGTCCGTCGTCGGCTTCGACGACATCGATCTCGCCGCCCGGGTCAGCCCCGGGCTGTCGACGGTCCACCTGCCGGTCGAGGCGCTCGGCATGACGGCGTTCGATGTGCTCATCGACCGAATCAAGAATCCGGACATGCCCCGCCGGCGCGAGCAACTCCCGGTGTCGATGACGATCCGGCAGTCGGTGCGATCCGCCTGACGGTCAGGTTGCGGCTTCGACCGTCGCGCCCTGGGACGGGGCAACCGCCCACAGATCCGGATGCTCGCCGGTCTGGGCTTCATATGCTCCCGAAACAGCGGCGATGAACCCGTCGACGCTGTCGCGTTGCACGAGCGCGACTGCGCAGCCGGCGAAACCGCCGCCGGTCATTCGGGCACCGAAACAGTTCTCCTGGGATGCGGCGATGTCTGCCATCAGATCGAGCGCCTCGGACGAGACCTCATAGTCGGCTGACAGGCTGGTGTGGCTCTCGCACATCAGCTCGCCGAACAGTGCAGCGTCACCCGCCTCGAGCGCATCGACGGACCGCAACACGCGTTCGTTCTCCGTGATCACATGGGTGGCACGACGACGATCGACGGCATCCGTGATGTTTGCCAGATCCTCGATCGAGGCGTCACGCAGCGCCTCGACGCCGACGGCCGAAGCCACCCGTTCGCAGCTGGCCCGCCGGTTGTCGTACTCGCTGTCGGCCAGCTCTCGCCTCGTCATGGTGTCCATGATCACGATCTGGGAGTCGACGGGGAGCTTTGTGGCGGTGGTCGCCAGGGTGCGACAGTCGATCAGGGTCGGCCCACCCTCGATCGCCACGGCCGAGATGAGCTGGTCCATGATTCCCGACTGAATGCCGATGATCTCGTTTTCGACCCGCTGGCCGAGCTTCGCGATGTGCACGGGATCGGGAACCACGTCGGCGAGCGCACTCATTGCGAACCCCGAGGCCACTTCCAGCGCCGCCGAGGACGACAGGCTGGCTCCCACCGGGATCGTCGTGGTGATGGCGGCATCGAAACCCGGAATCGCCCGGCCCTCCTCTGTCAGCAGCCGCAGCATCCCCAGGACGTAGCGGGCCCACGGCTCGACCTGGTCCGGGGTCGAATCGAGACGGAAATCGGTTTCGCCGTAGCCCTCGGACCGCAGGCAGACCCGGTCATCCGATCGTTGCGTCGCATCGACGACGGTTTCGAACGGAAGGCCCATCGGCAGCACGAATCCGTCGTTGTAATCGGTGTGTTCGCCGATCAGGTTCACGCGACCCGGAGCCCGGGCAATCACTCGTCGAAGCACCGAGCCATCGTAGCTTGTCTGGGCGGACCCACCCGGGTTCGGCTACCATCACGACGATGATCTGTCTGTGCTTGCGCGCAGCGTCTGAAGGGGAGAAATCATGGCAGGACTGACGCTCGACAACATCAACAAGGTGTACCCAAACGGCTTCCAAGCCACCTACAACCTCAGCATCGACGTCGCCGACGGCGAGTTCCTCGTGCTGGTCGGGCCGTCGGGCTGTGGCAAGTCGACGGCGCTTCGAATGATCGCAGGTCTGGAAGACATCAGCTCCGGCACGCTCAAGATCGGTGAGCGGGTCGTGAACGACGTCGAGCCGAAGGACCGGGACATCGCGATGGTGTTCCAGAACTACGCGCTCTACCCACACATGACCGTTGCGGACAACATCGGCTTCGCACTCAAGCTGGCGAAGGTCTCCAAGGGCGAGATCGAGGAGCGGGTGCGCAAGGCCGCCGCGATCCTCGACCTCACCGAGCAGCTGGACCGCAAGCCCGGGCAGCTGTCCGGCGGTCAGCGCCAGCGTGTTGCCATGGGCCGCGCCATCGTCCGCCAGCCGAGCGCCTTCCTCATGGATGAGCCGCTCTCCAACCTCGACGCCAAGTTGCGTGTCGCCATGCGCGCCGAGATCGCCGCACTCCAGCGCAACCTCGGCGTCACCACCGTCTACGTCACCCACGACCAGGTCGAGGCCATGACCATGGGCGACCGCGTCGCCGTGCTCAACAAGGGCTACCTCATGCAGGTCGCCTCACCCCAGGAACTCTACGAAGACCCCGCCAACGTGTTCGTGGCCGGTTTCATCGGATCCCCGTCCATGAACCTCATCGAGGCCACGCTCGGCGGCACCGCCGCGGCGCCCGTGCTCGAGATGGGCAGCGTGTCGCTCGGACTCGACCCGATCGCCGATGGCTCACCGCTGACCGCCTTCATGGGTAAGAAGGTCGTCATGGGCATTCGCCCCGAAGACATGGAAGACGCCGCCCTCACCCCCGGCGCCGCCGACCGCACCCTCTCCACCTCCGCACGGCTCGTCGAGTCGCTCGGATCCGAGATCATCGTGCACTTCCCGCTCGAAGCCGAGCAGTACGTGGTCGCCGATGCCATCGAGGACGACGCCGAGAAGGGCCTCGGCTCCGACGAGGACAACACCGCCGTGTTCGTCGCCCGTGTCAGCCCCCGATCGAGCGTCAGCAACGGCGACTCGATCTCGCTGACGGTCGACACCAGCCGCCTGCACTTCTTCGACATCGAAACCGGTCTCGCGATCCGCTAACGGCCGTTCCTCGGCCTGGGGCCTCGTCACTTACCGCCTTTCGGCCCTGGGGGCCGAAACGCTCTGCCGTTTGCGCGGCGCAACCTAAATGCTGACGTCCCAGCCGTCGTCGTTCCTCGGCCCAGGGCCTCGTCACTTACCGCCTTTCGGCCCTGGGGGCCGAAAC
>CALBVR010000417.1 GCA_937969565.1 uncultured Acidimicrobiales bacterium
ACGAGGTGTTCGTCGTCGATGAGGTCTTCGATGTCGATCTCGCCCGGATCGTGCATGAGCTCGGACCGACGCTCGTCGGCTTCGTTCTCCTTGATCTCGGACAGCTCGGTCTTGATGACCTCGCGCATGCGGCCCTCGTCGTTGAGGATCGCCTCGAGCTCGGCGATGGCTTCCCGGAGCTCGGCCATTTCCTTCTCGAGCTCGGTGCGGCCGAGACGGGTGAGACGACCGAGGGGCATGTCGAGAATGTGGTTGGCCTGAATCTCGGAGAACTCGAAGCCCTCCCCCATGAGGCCCTGACGTGCCGCAGCCCGATCTTCGGATGCGCGGATGAGGGCGATGATCTCGTCGATGAGGTCGAGCGCTTTGATGAGGCCTTCGACGATGTGGGCTCGGGCGAGGAGCTTGTCGAGCCGGAACTGGCTCCGGCGGGTGATGACCTCGATCTGGTGGGCCACATACGGAACCAGCATTTCGCGCAGGTTGAGGGTGCGGGGAATGCCGTCCACCAGGGCAACGGCGTTCATTCCGAAGCTGGTCTGCAGCGGGGTGCGCTTGTAGAGGTTGTTGAGCACGACGAGCGACGGCGCGTCTCGCTTCAACTTGATCTCGATGCGGGTCTCGCCCTTCGAGGAGAAGTCGTCGATTCCGGAGATGCCGTCGAGCTCCTTGGCGAGGATGAGTTCCTTGATCTTGGAGAACACGGCGGTCGGGCTGACCTGATAAGGCCGCTCGGTGACGACGATCGTGTCGGCGCTCTTGCCTTCGACGATCTCGGCCTTGGCCCGCATCTTGATGCTGCCGCGGCCGGTGCGATAGGCGTCGGCGACGCCGGCACGGCCCATGATGAAGCCGCCGGTCGGGAAGTCCGGACCCTTGACGAACTGCATCAGGTCGCCGGGATCGGCTTCCGGGTTGTCGATCAGGTGGATGGTGGCATCGATGACCTCGCCGAGGTTGTGCGGCGGGATGTTGGTGGCCATGCCCACGGCGATCCCCTGGCTGCCGTTCACGAGCAGGTTCGGGAACCGGGCCGGCAGTACGGCGGGCTCGGAGAACTCGCCCGAGTAGTTGTCGATGAAGTCGACCGTGTTCTCGTCGATGTCGGCAAGGAGGCGCAACGCCAACGGATCGAGCCTGCACTCCGTGTATCGGGCGGCAGCTGGCGAATCGTCTGGCGTGTACCCGAAGTTGCCCTGCGGTTCAATGAGGCGGTGACGGAGGGAGAAGTCCTGCGCCATGCGAACGAGGGCGTCGTAGATGGCGGAGTCGCCGTGCGGGTGGTACTTGCCCATGACCTCGCCGGTGATGCGGGCGGACTTCATGGTGGGGCGGTCCGGGTTCGCGTTGAGCTCGTTCATGCCCCAGAGGATTCGCCGGTGGACCGGCTTCAGCCCATCACGAACGTCGGGCAGTGCACGCGAGACGATGACCGACATCGCGTAGTCGAGGAAGGAACGCTCCATCTCCTCCTGGATTTCGATCGGCTCGATGGCGAACTCGGCCCCATCGTTTCCACCAGCAGACACATCGGTCATGTGAACCTCCTCTGGGCACTTCGCCACCCCGTCAGAGCAGCGAACTACACCGAAGTGATTCTACCTGACCACAGTGCCAGTCAGCCGTGTGGGGGCCGCACACGCACCACCATGGCGGGATTCCCCCGGACGACCGGGATCTGCTCCCGGACAGCCGAAGACATGGTCGGATTCGGACAACCGATGGTCGAGACCGGACACCGGTCCCAGTGCGACGGTTCCTCACCTCTACAGTGAGCGCCCCATACGGACGGTCCGGCAATCGTCGAGGAAAGCGAGGTGAGCATGGGCGTGGCCCACCCGGATGAGCGACCGATCGAGATCGAGTTCGCGCCCCAGAGCAAGCCCGGGCTCCCCGTGGAGGTTCTGCGCCGCTCCGCACTCGTCGATCGGATGGCCAGCAGGGAGATCGCAACCCGACAACGCGTCGGGTTCCATCAACTCCTGCTCTGTACGGAGGGATCCGGCACCCACATGGTCGACTTCGAGCCGGTCGACTTCGAGCCGGGCACGATGGTGCGCCTCCACCCCGGCCAGGTCCAACGGTTCCTTCCAGACGAGGACTTCGAGGCCCGCATGGTCGTCTGGCCGGTCGAATCCCACCACGCCGACCCGACGGCGCCCGCCTGGTACCCCGGGTCGTCAGCGCCGACCAGGTGGCTGTTGGACCCCAGGCTTCAGCACCACCTGAACGCATGGATCGACGGCCTCGAGGCCGAGCAGAAGCGGTTCAAGAACACCCCGATCCACCGCAGTCTGATGCAGTCGATGTTGTGTTCGATGCTGATGCGGTTGGCGATCGAACTGCCCGACGCCTCTCCCACCGGCACTCGACTACCGCAGGCGTACCTGGACTTCCGCCAGATCATCGAGATCTCGCTCTACGAACGGCCAACGGTCGTGTCGCTCGCCCACGAGCTCGGATACAGCACTCGCACACTCGACCGTGCCTGCCAACAAGCCTCCGGCCGGACCGCCCGGGACATCCTGGACGACCGGTTGACGCTCGAAGTTCGCCGCTTGCTGACCCACACCGATCGACCGTTCGCCCGGATCGGCGCCGAGCTGGGGTTCACCGACCCGTCGAACTTCTCGAAGTTCGTCAAACGAAATCTCGGACAGGTGCCAACGGAGATTCGCTCACAGAACTGACGTCACCGGAAGTGGCTCTGTGGTCTGGCCTGGAGCTCGCCATCGATCGTCAGGTTGACGGCCTCGTTGTAGAAGCACACCATCCCGGCGATCGGGGTGACCTCTGGCCGCGGCAGCGTGTAGGTCCAGGCGATGTCCCGATGCACCTGATCATGGATCAGTGCGGAGAAGAAGTTCGCGTCACCCTTGTACGGGCAGGACCCCTGGGTTGCCGTCGGCTCGAGGAGGTCGAGCCGAACGTCGGTCTTGGGAAGGTAGTACCGGGCCGGTGCGCCGGTCTCGAAGAGCACGGTCGGGTGCCTGGAGTTGGCCACCTCGACATCGTCAACTTCGACGACGACATGCCGGGAGGAAGCGAGTGCGTCCACGCGGGTGTAGGGGCTCCGAGGGTGGACGTACACCTCGATGTCCTCTTCGAACCAGTGATCGAGCGCATCGAAGTCGATGGCGAAGTGGCCTCCGAGCTCGGGATGGCCGGGGTAGGTGCGAGCGACATGCGGGAGAAGCCCGGCATCGGTCAACAGGTCGTATCGCAACGCCCCGTCGGGAAGGTCGGCAACCACGGAGTCCGCGGCCGCAATGAGCTCACCGTTGATGTCGTCCCGAGGGAAGAACCACCACGGCCAATACGGCACCTCCCAGACGAAGAGGAACCGCCGGGAGTCCACGATCGTCTGCCCCTGATACAGGCCTCGGATCCACTTGTCGCCGGGAACGATCTGCGGGGCGCCGACCGGCGTGGTCGACGGCTCATTCACTTCCATCGACGGCTCAGACGAGTGCAGCATCGGCAACGATGTCGACGAGCGCGGGACCCTCATGGGCCAGGGCGGCACCGAGGGCGCCGGCCAGCTCGTCGGCCTTCGTGACTCGGAACCCGCGGGCACCGCAGTTGTCCGCAAAGGATGCGAAGTTCGGGTTGTGCAGGCTCGTCTGCCACACGTCGAGATCGGCGGACCGCTGTTCCTTCGAGATCTTGCCCAGCTCGCCGTTGTCGACCAGCACATGGGTGATGTTCATGCCGTACTTCACGGCCGTGGTCAGTTCCATGGCGTACTGGCCGAAGCCACCGTCGCCAGACATGCTGACGATCTGTCGACCCGTGTTGGCGGCCCAGGCTCCCATTGCGGCCGGGAACCCGAAGCCGATGCTGCCGAGGTAGCCAGACATGAGCACCGTGTGTCGGTCCACTTCGAAGTATCGGCCGAAGCTGTACGTGTTGTTCCCGACGTCGACGGCGATCACCGCATCGGGGTCGAGTGCCGCGGTCAAGTCGGCGAAGATCCGAGCGGACGCAAGGCCCTGTCCACGATCATCGGCGGCACGAGACGACTTCTCCGCCCGCCATATGTCCCAGCGATCGGCGACTTCATCCCGTCGGTCCGTCGCTGCGACCGTCGACAACGACCGATCGAGCGCTTCCGCAACCACGCCGACGTGCCCGAGCACACCCACGGTGACCGGATGGAACCGACCGAGAGCCATCGGATCGTGGTCGACCTGAATGATCGGCTTGTACGGCGAGATTCCCGTGTGGTTCGCGAAGGAGGCGCCGAAGGCAACGATGAGATCGCTCTCGTTCATGAACCAGCTGGCGATCGGTGTGCCCGATCGGCCGAGCACACCACAACCAAGCGGATGGTGATCGCTGATCTGCCCCTTGCCCTTGAAGGTCGTGGCGACCGGCGCACCCAACCGTTCGGCCAGCGCGATGATCGGCTCCATGTCGTGTCGGGCACCCGCGCCGACGATGATCAACGGCCGTTCGGCGGATCCGAGGAGTTCGGCCGCTGCGTCGAGCGTCTCGGCGGGAGGTGGCGAGGTTCGCACCCACGTGCGGCCTTCCGGGCCGGACGCCGGCTCGTCGCTCGGCTGGATCTGGACCTCGTCCGGGAAGATCAGGTGGGTGACATCGGATTCGACGAGCGCGGTCTTGCACGCCAGGTTCATCAGCTCGGTGTGGTTGGAGCCGGCGTGGACGGTCTGGCTCGTTCGAGCGACGTCGCCAAACGCGGCCTGGAGGTCGAGGTCCTGGAATGCGCCGCGGCCCATGTTCGCCGATGGGACCTGGCCGGAGAGCGCCAGCACCGGTGCCCGATCGACCTTCGCGTCGTAGAGGCCAGTGAGCAGATTGGTCGAACCGGGGCCGGCGATGCCGAAGCAGGCGGCGGGTCGGCCGGTGAGCTTCCCGTAGCCCGAAGCGGCGAATGCGGCCGCACCTTCGTGGCGGACGCCGAAGTACTGCAGGTCGCCCCGCCTTTGCGCTTGGCGCAGCGCATCGCCGAATCCGAGATTCGAGTGGCCGACGATGCCGAACACGGCGTCCACGCCCCACGCGGTCATCGTCTCGACCAAGGCGTCGGAAACGGTTCGGACCCGCGGCGGTTCCGTCGGCAGCGTCACGTAGACGCCGTCCTCGCGTACCTCGACCGGGTAGCAGGCCGGAGCGTCATCGAACGGTGGTGGTGGTGTGCCCGTCGTCGGGTCGTAGTCGTAGCCATGCCATGGGCAACGCAGCTTGCCGTTCTCGATCGACCCCTCACCGAGCGGTCCGCCCTGGTGCGGGCAGTGGTTGTCGAGACAGCCGTAGGTTCCCTCGTGGTTGGTGACCGCAAGCGTGTGGTGGCCCACGGTGACCGTGGTGACCCGACCCTCGTCGAGCTCGCCGTGGTCGAGAATCTTGTGGACGGACTCGCTCATGCGTGCACACCTCCGTAGGCGATGCCGGCCAGGTGGGCCATGTCCCGATCGAAGGTCGTGAGGTCATCGAGGCAGAAGTCCTGGAGGCGCGAGTGGCCGCAGGCCCGCGCCAGCACCTCCATCAACTCGACCGTGGCCTCGAAGAAGCGGGTGAGCCGCTGGGCTGCTTCGTCCACCACGAGGCGGGAGCGAAGGTCCTTGCGTTGCGTGGCGATGCCGACCGGACAGTTGTCGGTGTTGCAGGCCCGCATGCCGAGGCAGCCGATCGCCTGCAAGGCGGCGTTCGACACGGCGATGGCGTCCGCCCCAAGCGCAAGCGCCTTCGCAAAGTCGGTGTGGCTCCGCAACCCTCCGGTGATGACGAGGGTGATGTCCGTTCGACCGGTGGCATCGAGATGCCTGCGAGCTCGGGCGAGCGCCGGAATCGTCGGCACCGAAATGTGATCGCGGAAGAGCGACGGCGCGGCACCCGTGCCGCCGCCGCGGCCGTCGAGAATGATGTAGTCCACACCGATTCGGAGCGCCGCATCGATGTCCTCCTCGATGCGCTGCGCCGAGAGCTTGGCCCCGATCGGGATCCCTCCGGATTCTTCACGCACCTGGTCGGCGAGTTCGCGGAACTTGTCTTCGCTCGTCAGGTCCGGGAACGTGGGCGGCGAGATCGCGTCCTGGCCTTCCGGCAGGCCCCGCACTTCCGCGATCTTGCCGGTCACCTTGTGGCCCGGGAGATGCCCACCGGTGCCGGTCTTCGCTCCCTGACCGAACTTGAAGTGAAACGCCTCGACGTTGCGCACCTTCTCGAGCTCCCAGCCGAAGCGACCGGACGCCAGCTCGTAGAAGTAGCGATCGTTCTCTGCATGCTCTTCCGGCAGCATGCCGCCTTCACCCGAGCAGATGCCCGTGCCAGCAGCGTTCGCTCCTCGGGACAGCGCAACCTTTGCCTCCTCGGACAGCGCGCCGTAGGACATGTCGGACACGAAGAGCGGAATGTCGAGCTCGAGCGGCGCGGCCGCGTTCGGCCCGATCACGACCGAGGTCGCCACGTCGACCTCGTCGAGCAACGGTCGCTTGGCCAGCTGGCCGGTGACGAATTGGATGTCATCCCACTTCGGGAGCTGATCCCGAGGGACGCCCATGGCCGTGGTCGGGCCGTGGTGTCCGAGCTTCGAGAGTCCCTCGGCGGCCAGCTGCCGAATCAACGCCACGTGGGGCTCGTCATCGGTGCCGTGCGGATCCTGGTAGGCGCCTTGATACGCATCCCGGTCGTAGGGCTGCGGGTTGTCCTTCTCCCAGGCGAGGATCTCGTCGAGGTCGACGAAGAGATCGCCGTCCTCGATCCATGAGGAGAACTTCGTGAGGCGTTCGGCGTTGTTGTAGCTCGAGACACCGGTACGGAAGCCGTAGTCCCAACCGTGCACACCACAGATCAGGTTGTCGCCGTCCACGCGACCGTCGGCCATCATCGCACCGCGATGCAGACACCGTCCGTAGAGAACGGAGTGATTGTCGTCAAAGCGGACGACGACGAGATCGACGTTGGAGACGAGCGCTCCCACCGGTGTTCGGTCTTCGACGTCGGCCCAGGTTGCGATCTTGTGTGGTTGCACGCGGCGGAGTCCCTCCCGGGAGTTGCGAAGAAGCCGCCAGTCTTCGATCGGTCGAGCCGGTTGTCACGGTCAGGAGACGACAACCGTTGGTCGGAACCCGACGACTTCGCGATCAGACGGAATTCGACGCTCGGCGGACCCGTACGTTGGCCTCACCACCACTTCGAGGAGACGCAGGATCGAGCCATGAGCGACCAAACGGATCAGCGAAACGCCCCACCGGCCACGAGCTCGGAGAGGACGGTGGCCCGGTTGGTCAACGCCACCAAGAGATTCGGAACCGGCGATGCGGCCGTGACGGCACTCAACGACGCCACCATCGAGTTCCGGAAGGGCGAGTTCACCGCCGTGATGGGCCCGAGCGGTTCCGGCAAATCGACCCTCATGTACTGCCAGTCCGGACTCGATCGCCTCACGAGTGGCCACGCCTACATCGGCGACGTGGACGTGTCGACGCTGTCCGACCAGGAGCTGTCCGTCATGCGTCGGTCCACCCTCGGATTCATCTTCCAGTCGTTCCATCTGGTGCCGGCACTCACATCCCGCGAGAACATCACGCTTCCCGTCGACCTCAACGCAAACGCCGAGGTCGACGAAGCGTTCCTGAACGAGCTGGCGGTCGTGCTGGGCATCGAACATCGGCTCGAGAACCTTCCCAGCCAACTTTCCGGCGGGCAACGCCAGCGGGTGGCCGTCGCCCGGGCGATGATTCCCCGACCGGACGTGATCTTCGCCGACGAGCCGACGGGCGCCCTTGATTCGAAGACGTCCGGTGAACTGCTCGCCTATCTGCGAACAGCGGTGGACGACCTGGGACAGACCATCGTGATGGTCACGCACGACGCCGTGGCGGCCAGCCACTGCGATCGAGTCGTCTACGTCCAGGACGGCGTGCTGGTCGACGAGGGACGCAATCCGACGGTCGACGACGTGCTCGGCAAGATCCGCGAGCTCAGCTGACATGATCCGTCGAACACTGAAGCTCGCCTGGTTCAAACGCAACCGCTACGCACTCACGGTCGTCGCGATCGCCCTGTCCGTTGCGTTCATCGTCTCGACCTTGTTGTTGACCACATCGATCGCCGACGTCGGTGAACCGCTGCGCTCCGCCTACGACGATGTCGATGTCGTGGTCACCGGGCCCGAGGTTGCCGGCGGTGACGGTCCGGTCCAAGCGATCTCCGCCCCCGTGCCGGCAGCGGTCGTGGCCGACCTGACGGCGGCCGGCCGCATCGCGGTTGGCCTCGCCGACCCGTACGCCCAGGTGCTCACCAGCGACGGGCAGGCGGGAGGGCAGGACCAGGCGGCGGCAAACGTTGCGGAACCGTGGCTGGGCGACTCGCCGCTCAACGGCTTCGCCATTGTTGAGGGTGCCGCGCCAGAAGTCGTTGGTGAGGCCGTCATGGATGTCTCCACCGCTGACGCCGCGTCTCTCGCCGTCGGCTCGACCATCCGCTTCGTGACGGATTCCGGAGTGCAGGAAGCCCGCCTCGTCGGGCTCGCAACCTTCGGCGGATCGGACAACGACCCCTACACGTCGACCTTGCTCCTCGCACCAGAACACCCGATTTTCACGACCGCCGAAGGCTTCCAACGCGTTCTTGTTGCCGATGCGACCGTCGCCGACGTCGCCGCGATGGTCTCGGGGATGGAGGTCGAGTCCGGGGCCGATTGGATCCAAGCCGAACAGGACGCGCTCAACGACTTCCTCGGCTTCTTCAGCACCTTCCTCACCGTGTTCGCTGTCGTCGCCGTGGTGGTCGGCATGGTCATCGTCACCAATACCTTCACCGTCTCGCTCTCGCAGCGCACCCAGGAGCTTGCGCTCCTCCGCCTTGTGGGTACGACCCGCCGACAGTTGCTTTCGCAGGTGGTGCTCGAGGCCGTCCTGCTCGGCACCATCGGTACCGCAATCGGACTCGTGCTCGGTCTCGCCGGCGTCTCGGTATTGGGCTGGTTCCTCGACGTGCTCGGTCTGGTGATCGAACGATCCAACACCATCTCCGCGACGGCGTTGGTCGTCGGAGTGATCGTTGGACTCGGTGTCACCGTGGTGGCATCGGTCCGGCCGGCATGGAAGTCCACCGAAGTCGCGCCCATCGAGGCACTTCGATCCTCGGAGGCCGACCTGACGGACGGCGGCACCCGTCGACGCATGCTGACGGTTGGAGTGCTTGCCATCGGTCTGGCAACGCTTGCGTGGGGCATCGCTCAGAGCGACATCCTCTTCACCGGTGTTGCCATCGGCGCGATCTTCTTGGCCCTCTACCTTGGAGCGGACTCATTGGTCCGTATCGCAGCGCGCCTCACACGACCGCTTCTCGGGCGGGCCGGACCGACGGGCACGATTGCCAGCCGCAACCTGGAGAAGAACGCGGGCCGCACCGCGGCCGCAGCCAGCGCATTGATGATCGGCATCGCGCTCATCGGTTTCTTCACACTGATGGCCGCGACGATCGGTCAGTTCATCGCCGGCGACGCGGGTGAGGCGTTGGAGGCCGACCTGGTGGTGCAGGGCATCGGCAGCCAACCCGAACCTGCGTTGAATGACGATGTGCTCGAACAGGTCGGGAGCGTCGACGGAGTCGAGATCGTCGTTCCCCTCTATCAGACCTCGGTGAGCCCGGTCGGCGACGTCGAGTTCGAACGAGCGGGCCCGGGCGGAGGCGGGGGTCTGGGTGTCGCCCTGACCGACGTCGACGCGCTCGCTCAGGCCTACGCATTCGTTCTCAACGCCGGATCGCTCGACGACATCGCCGGATCCAGCGTCGCCATCGATCAGGCGACGGCGGATGGATTCGGTCGCTCGATCGGCGACACGCTCGCCGTCACTTCGCTCGCTGGTCCCGCCGAACTCGAGGTCGTGGCGATCATCGAAACATCGTTGCCCGGTTCGCCTCAACCGGCGATCATCGGCGACCTCTCGCTGCGCACCACGCTCGGCTACGACGATCCCGCCACAGCGGCCTACATCGTCGGGTCCGTGCTGCCCGGGGACGTCAACGAGGCGATCGATCTCCCCACGGTCGAGGTCGTCTCTCGCACCGACTACATCGACGGTTTGAGTTCCAATCTCGACACGATTCTGGCGCTGGTCTACGCGCTGCTGGCGGTGGCGGTTCTCGTGGCCCTCATCGGCATTGCGAACACCGTCTCGTTGGCGATCTCGGAGCGGGTCGGCGAGATTGCTGCCACCCGGGCGGCAGGAGCTTCGAGCCGACAGATCTTCTGGTCGCTGCTGGCCGAGTTCGGACTGTTGGCCATCGTGGGCATCGTGTCGGGGCTCGTGTTCGCCTGGATCGCTGCGGCTTCGCTCTTCAACGCACTCTCTGGCGGGCAGATCGGCACCCCCGAGGTCGACGTGCTCACAGCACTGCTGATCGTCGCCGCCGGACTCAGCGGGGCACTGATCGCCAGCTGGTTCCCAGCCAGGTCCGCGGCCACGACCGACATTCTCGACGTGCTTCGCGCCGATTGATCCAAAACGTCGGAGGGGGCGGAGCCATTTGGCCCGCCCCCTCCGCCACACCACTGATTGGAGGATCAGACGGTGGCTGCGCTGCGCTGCATGAGTGCGGCTCGGGCGCAGATTCCCAGGCACACGATCTCGACGAGCATGATGACGAAGAACGCCACGTTGAACTCGACGATCACGTCGCTGAGCTCACGAAAGATGGCCCCAGCGAACGCGGCGGCGTAGCCGGCCGCGTGGCGCATGGCGACCGCCATGAGCATGGCGATGCCGAGGCCCATGTTGCGGCCGGCCCACGACGTGGCGAGATCGTCCGCACCTGCGACGAAGTTCACGGCCGAGGTCGGATCGGCCAGCGCCGAGAGTCCGATGATGGTGCCGCCGACACCCATGAGGATGGCGAAGGCGGTGATGGCGATGTGCACGCCCTCGGCTTTGATGACGTTCATGGTGGAGTCTCCCCTTGTCAGATCTGGCCGTGGAGCCAGGCGAAGGGCAGTCTCCAGCCGAGTGGGTCGACCGTCGAGGTCGCGGTTCGACCCGTGCTGGTGAAGTTCAGACAGATCTGTCGCAGCGGTGGGGCAACGCGAAACGACCCGCCCCGAAGGGCGGGTCGTTCGAAACAGAACAGGTCGGTTCGGTTCAGATGTCCAGGAAGCGAACGTCTTTGGCGTTGGTCTGGATGAAGTGCTTGCGGCGGCCGACGTCCTCGCCCATGAGCGTGCTGAACACCTCGTCGGCGATGGCGGCCTGATCGACCGACACCTGGAGAAGCGTGCGGTCGCCGGGGTTCATCGTGGTTTCCGCAAGTTCCTGCCACTGCATTTCGCCCAAGCCCTTCAGGCGCTGGAAGTCCTTCTTGTGCTTGGGGTTCTCCTCCATGAACTGATCCTTTTCACGATCGTCCTTGAGGTACAGCTTTTCCTTGCCCACCGTCGTGGAATACAGCGGCGGCTGCGCGATGTAGATGTGGTTGTTCTCCACCAGCTCACGCATCTGCCGGAAGAAGAAGGTGAGCAGCAGGGTGCGGATGTGGCTGCCGTCCACATCGGCGTCCGCCAGCAGGATGATCTTGTGGTAGCGGATCTTGGTGATGTCGAACTCTTCGGCGATGCCGGCGCCGATGGCCTGCGCGAGGGTCTGGACCTCGTTGTTCTTCAGCATCTTGTCGATGCGGGCGCGTTCGACGTTGAGGATCTTGCCGCGGATCGGCAGGATCGCCATCGTGCGGGGGTCGCGGGCCTGAATGGCCGAACCGCCGGCGGAGTCGCCCTCCACGATGAACAGTTCGCGTTCGCGCGGATCCTTCGAGGAGCAGTCCTTGAGCTTCTCCGGCATGCCGGCGCCATCGAGGGCCGTCTTGTTGCGAATGGTGTCTCGAGCGGCGCGAGCGGCTTCACGGGCTCGCTGCGCCGAGATGGCCTTGTTGATGATGAGCTTGCCCTCGGCCGGGTTCTCCTCGAGCCACTCGGCCAGCTTGTCGTTGGTGGCCTTCTCGACCATGGAACGAACGGACACGTTGCCGAGCTTGTCCTTGGTCTGGCCTTCGAACTGCGGGTCCTGGAGCCGGACGGAGATGATGGCGGTGAGGCCCTCACGAACGTCGTCGCCCGAGAGGGACTCGGTCTCCTTCAGGAGATTCTTCGCCTGGCCGTAGTTGTTGATCGTGCGGGTGAGGGCGGACCGGAAGCCGGTCTCGTGCATGCCGCCGCCACCGGTGGTGATGCCGTTGGCGAAGCTGTGGAGGCCATCGGCGTTGAAGCCGGTGTTCCACTGGAAGGCGATCTCGACCTCCTGGGTCTCCTCGGAAACCTCGTAGTAGCCGACCTTGGCGAAGAGCGCTTCCTTCGACTGGTTGACGTGGCGAACGAAGTCGATGATGCCGCCCTCGTAGTGGAACTCGATCCACCCGTCTTCGTCGGCATCCTCGTGCGGTTCGTCGCGGCGGAGATCCTGGAACCGAATCTTCAGGCCGCGGTTCAGGAATGCCATCATCTGGAAGCGGTCGAGCAGGGTCTGGGCCCGGAAGTCCGTCTCTTCGAAGATCGTGTCGTCCGGCCAGAAGCGGACGGTCGTACCGGTGCGATTGTCCGGCGCTTCGCCCCGAACCTCGAGCTTGGTTTGGACGTTTCCGCCGTCGGCAAAGTCCATGTAGTGGTGATCGCCCTGGCGGTCGATCTGGACCTCGACCCGCTTCGACAGCGCGTTCACGACCGAGATGCCCACGCCGTGCAGACCGCCGGACACCTTGTAGCCGCCGCCGCCGAACTTGCCGCCGGCGTGCAGCACGGTCATGACGACCTCGGCCGCCGACATGCCTTCGTACTTCGGGTGTTCGCCGGTGGGGATGCCGCGGCCGTCGTCTCGGACCTCGGCTGAACCGTCGGGATGGATGACGACCTCGATGGCCGAGCAGAAACCGGCCATGGCCTCGTCGACCGAGTTGTCGACGACTTCGTAGACGAGGTGATGCAAACCCTGCGGGCCGGTGGAACCGATGTACATGCCCGGGCGCTTTCGAACCGCCTCGAGGCCCTCAAGAACGGTGATGTTCTCCGCGCTGTAAGACTCCGGTGAATCAGCCACGAGACATACCCCTTCCGTCGAGAAATTACGACCTTGTAAGTCTACCAGAGCAGGGGTGACATCCGGCTCCTTCCGCCCATTTGCCCACCGGTTGTCCACAGGCGATTTTTATTGATTTTTCAGCAAACGAACAGGTCGCTCT